>JAKLIE010000159.1 GCA_022709775.1 Pseudomonadota bacterium | reverse complement strand
AGGTACGGCGCGCCGGGGCGCGGTGCGCCCCTCGGAGAATCTGGTAGGCGCGATTGGACTCGAACCAACGACCCCCACCATGTCAAGGTGGTGCTCTAACCAGCTGAGCTACGCGCCTGCGAGGGGCGGATTATAGCAAGGTTCGGCGGGGCCGCAGCAGGACCGCCCGTACCGGCGCCCGGTCCGCCGGCCGTTTCACGGCATGCGGCCCGTCACGAGCGCCAGCGCACCGATCAGGATCGGCTGGTGGACCATGTAGACCCCCAGGCTGTGGCGGCCGAGCCACGCGATCGGGCGCGGCGCGTTGGCAAGGAACGCGAGCGGCGCGAACGACCGGCGGAGCAGGGCGTCGCCCGCCGCGACGCCGACGAGCGCGGCGCCGATCCACGGGAAGAGCGGCACGTAGTCCACGGTCACCGGCTTGTGCGTCGTGAAGCCGATCCACGCGAGCGCACGCGAGTCGAACGCCGGGTGCGTCACGACGAGGCCCGCCACGATCGCG
The DNA here is from genome assembly GCA_022709775.1 of Pseudomonadota bacterium. Next base: position 4,859 of record JAKLIE010000159.1, on the reverse strand, counting down.
GCGGCGCCGCACGCGAGCGCGAGGCGCGGGCTGCGCGTGAACGGCCACGCGACGACGCTCGCGACGGCGATGCAGTGCAGGATGCCGAACCAGATGTAGCTCTTCGGAAACGCGAGCCAGCTCGCGATGCTCACGGCGATCGCGCACGCGGCGATCGCGGCGATCCGCCGCCAGCGCTGCGCGGCTGCGACGCGGGCGTTCCGCGCGAGGACGAGCGACACGCCGACGAGCCCGAGGAACGTCGAGACGATAGTGGCACGCGCCGCGAGCCAGAAGGGATCGCCCTCGAAGTCGAGGCGGGCGAGACCGAACAGCCGCAGGTCGAACGAGAAATGGTAGGCGACCATCGCGACGATCGCGATGCCCCGAAGCGCATCGACCGCGGCCACGCGCGCCGGGCGCGAGGCGGGCGTGCCCGGTCGCGCGGCCGGCCGGGTCAACGGCGCTCGGACACCCACTGCAGCCGGACCGCGCCGTTGGCGTCGGGCGGGCCGAGCTGGCCCAGCACGCGCGCGATCGACTCGCTCGCGCCCGTCCGGGGCGCCAGCGTGGCGTCGAGTGCGACGCCGCCGCTCGACAGCGTCGTCGTGCCGTCGACCGACACTTCGCCTCCGGTGTTGGCGATGCGCCCGACGAACGCGCCGTCGCGCGGCACCACCGTGGCGGTGACGGTGCCGAGCGCGACGCTGGTGCCGTCGGCCGCCGCGAGGCGCGCGCGCTCCCAGGTGAGCGTCATGCTGCCGCGCCCCTGCCGTCCCTCGACCGCGAGGTCGCGCGCCTCGACGCGGATCTCGCCGCCGAACGTCGCCGGCGCCCTGCCGGCGAACGCACTGTCGAGGACGGTTGCGGGGAGGTCGAGCACCAGCCCCTGCGCGGCGAACCCCGTGCGCGCGAGCCGCAGCGTTCCGCGCGGCGTGTCGAGCCCGTCCTGCGGCGCGAGCTCGACCTCGATCTCGCCGCGGATGAGCGGCGCGGCCTTCAGATGCCACGCCACCGGAATCTTCCAGCGACCGTCCGGGCTCGCGAGCACGCCGCGGCCGTCCCAGACCGTGCCCTGGGTGTCGATCACGCGCACCGATTCGCCGATCGCGAGCGAGAGCCGGTGCGCGAGCCACGACGCGGGTGCCTGCAGCGCGACCACCACGACCGCGATGACGAGGAAGAAGAGCACCAGCGCGGCGAGACGGCCCATCGGGGTTCCTGGCGGGGTGTCGGGTCAGCGGGCGGCGGCGAAGAGGGTCTTGGCCATCGACATCAGCGGGAGAGCGAGAGTTCCGCGCGCACGCGACCTGCCTCGACGCGCGCGGCGAACGTGGCGTCGACGACGTGGACCGCGTGCTCGCGGGCGAGCGTGTCGACCAGTCCTGCGATCGCGGTGAAGCGTGCCGACGGAATCGTCAGCGTGGCGCGGGTTCCCGCGACGTCGAGGGAGGCGTCCGCCGCAGCGATGCCGTGCCGGGCCATCGAGCCGCGGATCGCCGCGTCGAGCGGCTCCCGCGCGAGTGCGGGGGCGCGGATTCCGGCGATGGCGACCGCGTCCTGCGCCCGCGCGAGGCGCGCCTGGGCGCGTTCCGCCTCGCGTCCGGCGCGGGACAGGTCGTTCGTCATCGGGTGCCAGGCGTACGCGTAGGCCAGCGCCGCGGCGACGACGAACGCCCCCGCGCCGAGCCAGCGCCGCTCGCGGGCGTCGAGCCGGTCCCATCGGTCGCGCAGCGTCGCGCCGTCCATCACGATTCCGGCGTCGCGACGACGCGCACGCCGCCGCTCACCGGCGCTGCGACCGGCGCGAGGCCGGCCGCACGCAGGTCGCGCATCAGCCGCGCCAAACGAGCCTCGTCCAGCGTGCCGAGGTCGGCGACGAGCCTGCGGTCGCCGTAGGTCAGCTTGCGCAACGATCCCGGCGGCAGCGTCGCCAGCGGCCCCGCCGCGCGCGCGATCATCGGCAGCGCGTCGGATTCGGACATGCGTGCCGACGCATGCAGCGTCCCGGCCGCGCGTTTCGCGAGCGCCGCCTCCGCCGCGCGCGCGTCGGGCACCGGATCGATGCCGGCACCGCGTGCGAGCTCGACGACCGCGCGGTCGGCACGCCACGCGACGTAGCGGTCGCGGGCCCAACCCGCAGTGGTCAGGACGACGTGCAGCGCGAGCGCGGCGAGCGCGAGCGCGAACGCGGGGACGAAGTGCCGCGCGACCGAGGCGGGTGGCATCGCCGCGACCGCCGAGCGGCCCATGCGCACGTCCGGCGCCGAGCTCCAGGCGGCCTCGGGAACGCGATCGAGCGACCACGGCGTTCCCCGCGCGAACGTCGCGCCCGTCGCCTGCGACCATGCGGCGAGGCGCTCGGCGTCGACGGGCGCGTCCGCGACGACGCGCGCGGGGGCGGCTCCCGCCGTTCCCGTGTCGCGTCGTGCGTGCGCCAGCGCGGCGGCAAGCTCCGCAGGCAGCTCGCCGCCCTCCGGCGCGTCGGCGGCGAACGCGCTGCCGTCGGGGCGGCGCACGAACCCGCGGCCGTCGGCTCCGGCGCACCAGCGCCACGTGCCGTCCGACGGAGCGAGGTCGGGCTCGGCCACGACACGGTCGATCGCGGGTCGCCGCGCGGCGAGCCATTCGACCGCCGCGCGATCGACGATGCGCGCGATCGTGGGGGAACCCGCCGTTGCAGGTGCGGTGACGGCGAGGAGCAGGGTGTCGGCCGGCGCGGCCAGCTGGTCCTCGAGCGCGAACGCCGCGGCCGCCGCGCGCCGGGCGTCGTTCATCGGCGGCAGGTCGAGCGCCACGATGCGAACGTCGCCGGCGCCGAGCACGGCCTCGATCCGATCGGTCGCCGGCCACGACGCCGCGGTCGACGTCCCGCGACCGACGATGCGTCCCTGCCCGTCGACGCGCCACCATGACGCGGGCGCGGACGGGTCGAAGGGCACGGGCAGGCGGACACGCAGCGTCGTCATCGCAGGGATTCTAGTCCAGCGTCAGTCGAGGACCTGCCAGGCCACCTCGGGCGAGCGACCGTCCACGCGCGAGACCAGCGCCTCGGCGCGAACGATCGCGTCCCCCTGCCGCGCGACGACGGTCACGAGGAAGTGGCGGCTGCCGACGGAGAGCCCGGTCGTGTCGGGGGCCGCGGTGCCGCGCGCCGCGCGCGAGCGGAAGTCCTGGATCGTCGCGTAGGGACGCTCGCGCCGCGCGGCGACGATCGCCGCGATCGCCTCGACGTCGAACGCGGGCAGCACGCTGGCGAGGACGTCCGCCGTCGCCGTGTTGACGTTGACGCCCGCGTCCGCGGGCAGCGCCGCGACGTCGGCGGCCACACGCGCGACGCCGGCAGCCGTGAAGCCGCGCACGGCGGCGAGCTCCCCCACTCGCGTCATCGGAGCGTTTGCGGCGACGCCGCGCTCGCGCTCGTAGGCCGCGTCTTCGGCGCCATGCTCGCGCGCAATCGCGTCCGGATCGATCCAGTCGGCGATCGCGTCGACGAGCCCGGGATCGAGGCCCCGGCGCTCGAACAGGCGCGCCAGGCGCTCGCGCGCCACCGCCGACCCCGCGTCGACGCCGGCGACGGCATTGACGTTGAGCCGGGCCTGCGCGTCCTCGATGCGGCCCTGCACGGTTCCGCCGTCGACGGGCGTCGGCGGGAGCGCGATGGCCCAAGGCTCGCCGAGGTGGTCCACCGGTCCGCGCGTCGCGTCGTCCTCGATCGTCTGCCGGGCCCACTGCACGCCGGCGGTCGCGAGGGACGCCGCGCGCGCGTGGTCCCGGCGGCCCTCGACGACCGCCAGCCAGCGCGCGGCGTCGACCGAGAGCGTCGTCGCGACGGCGGCGGCGATCGCAGCGATCAGGATCGCGACGACGAGCGCGGCGCCCCGCTGACGGCCGATGCTCATCTCAGCACGATGAACCGCTCGAGCCGCGCGCCGTCGGCGAGCGTGAACGCGACGACGAGCGCGCGCGGCAGGCCCTCGCTGCGCGCCGGCGGCCAGCGGTCGGTCCACTCGCCGTCGTCGTCGGCGTAGCGCACGTCGAGCCGGGCGATTCCGTCCGCGAGCGCGTACGCCACGGGCTCGGCGCCCGCGCCCCGATCGAGCCTCGGCCAGTAGAGCAGTTCGACGGTTCCGCCGTTGAACCGGTATCCCAGGCGCACGCCCTCGGCGCCGGCCCCGGCAGGATCGCCGCCGGCGCGCGTGAACGCGAACGCGGCCTGGCCGTTCGCATCGACGCTGCCGGTCCAGGCGTGCTCGCGTCCGCCGGGAACGCGCACGGCGCGCGGGACCGCGGCACGCACGTCGGCCTCGATGCGCGCGTAGAGCGCATCGAGCGTCTGCCACCGCCTCGCTTCCGAGGCGAGGCGTCCCTCGCCCTCGACGAGCGACGCGGTCGCGCGCCAGGCGAACGTCGCGAAGACGGCGAGCACCGCGAGCGCGACGAGGACCTCGACCAGCGTGAAGCCGGCGACGCGTGCGCGATTCATCGGCGGGGCGCGCCGGCGACGTAGCCGGTCAGGCGTGCGAGCACGTAGTCGGGGGCGGCGGCCTCCGCGACCTCGACGTCGATGCGCCGGAAGGCCGGGTTGGGCGTGGCGCCGACGGCTTCGCGCCAGACGAATGCCGTCCCGCCCTGCGAAGCGTCCCCGGATCGCCGCCCCGCGGGAGGCAGTTCGCGGGCGAACTCCGCGTCCGCGATCCGGTTCTGCGCGATCCACATCGCCAGCGTTCGCGCCTTGAGCGTTCCCGCGCCGTCGGCGGACTGCGCCAGCGCGCGCATGCCCGCCGCGAGCGCGACCGCGACGACCGCGAGCGCGACCAGGATCTCGACGAGCGTGAACCCGGATGTGCGCGGGTCTCTCACGGCTCGCGTGTTCCGAC
>JAKLIE010000158.1 GCA_022709775.1 Pseudomonadota bacterium | reverse complement strand
CGGGGGACACGGGGATACTTTTCGGGACACCCCGAACCCTGGCCTGCCGTGCGCCGCGACCCCTGCCCCCCGATCGTTCCCGACGCGGGGGCGCTTCCGCCAGCCTGCCGCGATGCGTGACCCGGGCGTCACCGGCGCTCCGCAGCCGGATCAGGAACCCTTCGCCATCGCGCAGGCGCTGATCGAATCGCGCCAGAACATCTCGCCGAAGCACCTCGTCGAACCGGGTCCTTCGAAGGAACAACTCGACGCGATGCTGTCGCTGGCGGCCGCGGCGCCCGATCACGGCCAATTGACGCCCTGGCGGTTCGTCCTCGTGCCTTCGGAGCAGCGCCATCGCCTGGCCGACGTGTTCGCGCACGCACTCGTCGACCGCGATCCCGGCGCCACGGAAGCCCAAGTCGCGGATGCACGCGAGAAGGCGTACCGCGCCCCGCTGTTGATGGTGGCGATCGCATCGCTCGGCTCGCGCGAGCCGGACACGCCCGCGCACGAACGGATGGTGTCCATGGGCGCTGCCATCCAGAACCTGCTGCTGGGCGCCCACGCGATGGGCTTCGGCACCGGACTGACCAGCGGCCGCGCCATGACCTCGCCGCACATGCGGCGACTGTGCGGATTGAAGGACGGCGAAGTGGCCGTGTGCTGCGTCAACATCGGCACGGTCGCCAGACGCAAAGCCGCGTCGCGCGTCCGTCCGGCCGCTGCGGAGATCTTGAGCGTGCTGGACGCCGGTTCACCGCCTGCCGAAGCCTGATCGCCAGCCGGCTGCGGCCGTCGGTGGGCGTACCTGCGACGCCCACCGGACGGCATCTGCGCGGTCCCGGGTCACTCGGGCTTGATCCCGGCGTCGCGGACGATCTTGTGCCACTTGGCCGTCTCGCTCCTGATCATCGTGCCGAACGCCTCCGACGTCCCGCCGAGGTACGATTCCACGCCCTGCGCGATCAGCGCCTTCTGCACGTCGGGGTTCTGCATCACCTTGCCGAATTCCGCGTGGAGGCGCGCGACGACCGCGGGCGGCGTTCCGTTCGGCACCAGGATGCCGAGCCAGCCGACCGCCTCGAAGCCCGGGTAGCCCGACTCGGCGATCGTCGGCACGTCGGGCAGCGCGGGGCTGCGCTTGGTCGACGTCACGACCAGGCCGCGCACCTTGCCGGCCTTGATCTGCGGCATGCCGGAGGCGACCGACAACGCGGCCAGCGAGACGTGCCCGCCGAGCAGGTCGGTGATAGCGGGCGACGCGCCCTTGTAGGGCACTTCGACCCATGTGAAGCCGGCGGTCTGCATCAGGAGCTCGATCGCGAGCTGCGCGAACGTGCCGTGCCCGGCGGTGCCGTAGGTGACGGCTTTCGGGTCGGCCTTCGCCGCGGCGATCGCGTCGCCGAGCGTCCGGAACTTCGAGTCGGCTTGCGTCATGATCAGGTTCGGCGAGATCGCCAGCTGGATCACGGGCGTGAGGTCCTTCGCCGGATCGAGGCCCGGGTTCTTCATCGTCGCCGGCGCGATGATCATGTTGTCGGCCTGGCCGATCACCATGTCGTAGCCCTCGGCCGGCGCGCGCGACGCTTCGACGAGCCCGATCGTGCCGGCGGCCCCGGCCTTGTTCTCGACGACGACGGTCCAGCCGGTCTGCTTCGCGAGCTCGGTCGCCACCGTGCGCGCCACGAAGTCGGTGCCGCCGCCCGGCGGGAACGGCACGATCAGCCGGACCGGCTTGGTCGGATACGACTGCGCGTGCGCCGGCGCGGCGACCGCGAAGAGCGCCAGCACGGCGATAAGCAGGCGAAGCATGGACATTCCTCCTTGGTGGTGAACGACTACCGTATCAGCCGACCGCCCGTCGTGCGGCATCCGGCGAATATCTGCGAAGGCGCACACCCGCCTTCATGACCTGTCCCGGCAACGGTCGGCCGATCAGCACCTCGACGCCGCGCGCGACTTCGATCAGCGCGTCGAGGTCGACGCCGGTATCGAAGCCGGACTCCTCGAGCAGGTAGACGAGGTCCTCGGTGCAGACGTTGCCGGTCGCGCCCGGGGCGAACGGACAGCCGCCGAGGCCGGCGATCGACGCCTCGAACTCGCGGATGCCCAGCTCGAGGCCGACCATGACGTTCGCCAGGCCCACGCCACGGGTGTTGTGGAAGTGCAGCGCGACGCGCATCGTCGGGAAGCGCCCGGCGATCGCCTCCACGAGCCGCGCGACGGTCGGCGGCGTGGCCATGCCCGTCGTGTCGCCCAGCGTGAGGCGGTCGGTTCCGAGCGCCGCGTACGCGTCGACGATGCGCAACACCGCGTCGACCGGCACCTCGCCCTCGAACGGGCACCCGAACGCGCACGCGACTGCGCCGCGCAGCGGCGTCCGGCCCCGCGCGATCGACGCGACCTCGGCGACGCCTGCGAGCGACGCGGCGATCGGCGCGTTGAGGTTCGCCTGGTTGTGGGTCTCGCTCGCGGACACGAAGCACACCATCTCGTCGACGCCGGCCGCGAGCGCGCGCTCCGCCCCGCGGGCGTTGGGCACGAGCGCCGAGAGATGCGCGTCGGCGCGCCGCCGGATGCGGGCGATCAGGTCCTGCGCGTCGGCGAGCTGGGGCACGGCGCGCGGGCTGACGAACGAGGTCGCCTCGATGTGCGTGAGCCCTGCGGCGATCATCGCATCGATGACCCCGGCCTTGGCGTCGGTCGGAATGAAGGTCCGCTCCGACTGGAAGCCGTCGCGCGTACCGACCTCGGTGACCGACACGCGCGGCCGCGGCGCCGGAGGATTGGCGTAGTTCGTCACGAATTCTCCTTCGTCGTCGCGCCGTGCACGGCGCCGTCGGGCGTCGGGTCGACGGATCGCGGCGCGCGCGTCATGCGGCACGCCTCGCACGAAGCGAGGCGATCTGTGCCGCATCGTAGCCGAGTTCGTTCAGGATCGCGTCGGTGTCCGCCCCCAGGTCGGGGGGCGGGCGATGGACGCGGCACGGGTCGTCGGAGAACTTGATCGGGAAGCCGAGCACGTCGAGCGGCCCGTGATCCGGATGATCGATCGTGATCTTCATCTGCTGGTGGCGGACTTGCGGGTCGTCGAAGACCTCGGGCAGGCTCATCACGCGGCCGCAGGGGACGCCCGCCGCGTTCAGCACGTCGAGCCAGTGCGCGATCGGCCGCTTGCGGATCTCCGCGTTCACCAGCGCGTTGATCGCGCCGCGGCGCTCGAACCGGTCGCGGTTGGTCAGGAACTCGGGGTGCGTGCGCAGGTGCGCGAGGCCGAGCGCGTCGAGGAGCTTGTAGTAGACCTGGTCGTTGGACGGCGCGATCGCGACGTCGCCGTCGGCCGCCTCGAACAGGCCGTACGGCGCGACCAGCGCGTGATCGTTGCCGGTGCGCCGCGGCTGCTCGCCGGTCGCGAAGGTGTGGGTCGCGAGGAACGCCAGGTTGGCGATCATCGCGTCGGTGAGCGCGACGGCGACCTCCTCGCCCCGGCCGGTGCGCTCGCGTCGGACCAGCGCCGCGCAGACGCCCATCGCCGCATAGGCGCCCGCGATCAGGTCCGACAGCGGCGGTGCCGCGCGCGCCGGCGCCTCGCCCTCCGCACCGTTGACGCTCATGAAGCCGCTCATCGCCTGCGCGATGAAGTCGAACGACGGGCGGTCGCGATACGGCCCGTCCATGCCGAAACCGGTGATGTGGCAGCTGACGACGCCGGGCTTGATGCGCTCGAGCTCGGCGCGCGAGAGCCCGATCTTCTCCATCACGCCAGGACGGAAGTTGTCGAGCACGACGTCGGCCGTCGCGATCAGCCGGCGCAGCACCTCCTTGCCCTCCGCGCTGCGCAGGTCGAGCGTCAGCGAGCGCTTGTTCCGGTTGAACGACGCGAAGTAGAGGCTGAAGCCCTGGCGCAGGATCCCCTGGTGGCGCACCGGATCGCCGTCGTCGACGCCCTCGATCTTGATCACCTCGGCGCCCATGTCCGCGAGGAACATGGAGCAGAACGGTCCCGAGACGATGCGGGAGAGGTCGACGACGCGGATGCCTTGCAGTTGCATGGACAGGGAGAACGTAGGGTCAGAAAAAGTAGGGTCAGACCCTATTTTCGCGGAAACGAGGGTCTGACCCTACTTCCGGGGGGGCGGAACCGCGCGGAAATGAGGGTCTGACCCTATTTTCGGGGAAGGGGTGTGGCGGGACACGCATCGGCTTGACAGCCCTCATGCCGCGAGCGGAACCGCGGGCGCGACCGGCTGGCGGAACGCGTTCATGAGCTCGGCCTCGCGGGCCTTCGCCGCATCGATGCTCTTCCGCTTCACGTGGCCGTAGCCGCGGATCGCCGCCGGAACCGCCGCCACCTCCGCGGCGAGCGCGACGTTGCCTGCGGAGAGCCCGCGCTCGAGCTCCGCGACGGTGCGCTCGTAGTCGGCGATCAGCTGCCGCTCGAGCCGCCGCTCTCCGGTGTGCCCGAACGGATCGAGCCAGGTGCCGCGCAGCCCCCTGAGCCGGGCGAGCACCCCGAGCGCGTGGCGCATCCATCGGCCGTAGCTGCGCTTCACGGGCGCCCCGGTCACCGGGTCGGGCTTCACCCACAGCGGCGGTGCGAAGTGATAGCGCAGCGTGTAGTTCCCCTCGAACGCCGTCGCGACCTGGCGCTCGAACTCGCCGTCCGTGTAGAGGCGCGCGACCTCGTACTCGTCCTTGATCGCGAGGAGCTTCGCGTAGGTCCGCGCGACGGCCTCGGTGAATCGCGTGCCGGCGCTCCCGGTCACGCGCGACTCGGCCGCGCGCACCCGGTCCACGAGCGCGCGATACCGCTGCGCGAGCGCGGCGTCCTGGTACGCCGTGAGGTAATCGACCCGGCGCGCGATCGCCGCGTCGAGATCCTGCGCGATCACGCGGTCGCTGCCGACGTCTGCCCCGGCGGGGCGGGCCTGCCGCTCGACGCCCTCCGGATCGTGGCAGGCGAGACGGCCCCACTCGAACGCGCGGCGATTGGCTTCCACCGCGGCGCCGTTGAGCTCGATTGCGCGGTAGAGCGCCTCTCGCGAAATGGGAACGAGCCCGCTCTGGTAGGCGTAACCCAGCAGGAAGACGTTGGTCGACAGCGAGTCGCCCAGCAGCGCCGTCGCGAGCCGCGTCGCGTCGAGGAACCGGACCGCGTCCGCGCCGATGACGTCGCGCAAGCCGTCTTCCATCGCGTCCCACGGGGTCCTCAGGTCCGGGTTGCGGATGAACGCAACCGTGGCCATCCGGTTGGTGTTGATGACCGCGCGCGTAATCCCGCGCTGCATGCGCGTGAGGATCGCGTTCTCGGCCGTCACCAGGATGTCGCTGCCGATCACCGCGTTCGCCTCGCCCGCGGCGATGCGGATCGTGTGCAGGTCCTGCGGGCGCGCGGCGATG
>JAKLIE010000157.1 GCA_022709775.1 Pseudomonadota bacterium | reverse complement strand
ACCGGACCGGCACAATCGCGGCGTGATCGCCTGGCTCGCGCCGCAGCAGCCGTTTCCTCCGATCGAGACTGCGCTCCGCGAGCCGGGAGGGCTCCTCGCGGCGGGCGGCGGCCTGTCGCCCGAGCGGGTCGTCGACGCCTATCGGCGGGGCATCTTCCCGTGGTACTCGGAGGGGCAGCCGGTGCTCTGGTGGAGCCCGGACCCGCGCATGGTGCTCTTCACCGCCGAGTTCCGCGTGCGGCGCTCGCTCGCCAAGCGCGTGCGCCAGCGCCGCTACGAGATCCGGCTCGACACGGCGTTCGAGCGGGTGATCCGTGCGTGCGCCGAGCCGCGGCACGGGCAGGACGGGACCTGGATCACCGAGGCGATGATCGCGACCTACGTCGAGCTACACCGGCGCGGCGTCGCGCACTCGGTCGAGGCCTGGCGCGACGGGAGGCTCGCGGGCGGCCTCTACGGGATCGCGCTCGGGCGCGTGTTCTTCGGCGAGTCGATGTTCGCGCGCGAGGCCGACGCGTCGAAGGTCGCGCTGGTGCACCTCGTCGAAAAGCTGAGGCGCGACGGCGTCCCGCTCGTCGACTGTCAGCAGGAGACCTCGCATCTCGCGGGCATGGGCGCCCGGCCGATCCCGCGCGGCGCGTTTGCGGCGCTGCTCGGGCAGTTGATACACTCCGACGCGCCGCCCGCTCCGTGGGTCGCGGGGCGCTGGACGGCGTCCGAGACCGACATCGACCGCGAACCCGTGACCGCGCCCGACCCGTGAGCAAGCTCAACGACCTGCCGCTCGCGTCGCTGCAGTTCTACGCGACGGCGCCGTACCCGTGCAGCTACCTGCCGGACCGGCTCGCGCGCTCGCAGGTCGCCACGCCCTCGCACCTGATCGACACTCGCGTGTACGGCGAACTGGTGAGGCTGGGCTTCCGCCGCAGCGGCGCGTTCACCTACCGTCCGTACTGCGACAGCTGCCGCGCGTGCATCCCCGTCCGCGTCCCGGTGGCGGCGTTCCGCCCCAACCGCACGCAGCGGCGCGTCGCCCGCGCCCACGCGTCGCTCTCGGTCACGCGCCGCGAGCTGGGCTACGACAGCGAGCACTACGCGCTCTACCTTCGGTACCAGCGCCACCGCCATCCGGGCGGGGGCATGGACCAGGACAGCCGCGAGCAGTACCAGCACTTCCTGCTCCACAGCAACGTCGCGACCGACCTCGTCGAGTTCCGCGAGAACGGCGCGCTCCGGATGGTGAGCCTCGTCGACCGCCTCGCCGACGGACTCTCGTCGGTGTACACGTTCTTCGAACCCGAGATGCGGGGGACGAGTTTCGGCACGTGGAACGTCCTGTGGCAGATCCGGCGCTGCGCGGAGCTCGGCCTCCCGTACCTCTACCTCGGCTACTGGATCGCCGAGAGCGCCAAGATGGCCTACAAGGCGACGTTCCGGCCGATCGAGGGGCTCGTGGACGGCCGCTGGACGGTGCTCTGAACGCGTCCGGCGCCGCCCCCCGGCGCCTGCCCCGCCGCTCGCGGGATCCACACCCGAAAGCGGGCCGGCCGGCCCGTCCCACCCCCCGTCCTCCCGCGGCGCTTCGCCGGCGCGGAACCTTCGGACGCGCGAAAGGTTGCGCCCGCAACACCTTGTTTCTGTGCTGGTCAGTGATCGCCTTGCCCCCGGCGACGCTGACCGGAGCGTGGGGCCGTCGGGAACAGGCGGTTGTGGCCCGGCGCCTGCCGGACCGCTAGGGATTGCGGTTTCTGTGCCGCACTTGTCTCCCACAACAGTTACAAGATGTGGGCTACAGTACGCCCTATATTGTTGTTTGCGGGGTGAAAATCGCGCCTGAAATGGTTGATTCCGCTCAAGGCTGACGGTGGACAATTTGCGCGCGAATACCTTGTTTGCCACAATCCGTTGCGCCCCACATGTTTTACCCGTCACAACCCCACCCCACAGGGAGCCTTGCCATGAACGCGTTCGCCGAAGTCCGCTACCTTCCGCACGTCCGCCTCGGACAGGTCGAATCCCGGTTCGATTCCGAGCGCGGCATCTACTGGGCGTACATGAATCCGCGCCCGCGCGCGTGCTTCAACCGCGAGCTGCTCTCCGACCTGTCGGCGTGGGTCGACACGATCGAGAACGCCGGCGGGACGATGGTCGACGAGAGCGGGCGCGTCGCACCGGTCCACTACGCGGTCATCGCGTCGAAGCTGCCCGGCGTGTTCAACCTCGGCGGCGACCTCGCACTGTTCCGGGCCGCGATCGAACGGAGAGAGCGCTCGACGCTCGCGCACTACGGCCGTGCATGCGTCGACGTGCTCTACCGCTGGTGGAAGAACGCGAATACGCCGCTCACGACGATTTCGCTCGTGCAGGGCGAGGCGTTGGGCGGCGGCTTCGAGTGCGCGCTCGGCTCGTCGGTGATCGTCGCCGAGGAAGACGCGCGCATGGGGTTCCCCGAGGTGCTGTTCAACCTGTTCCCGGGCATGGGCGCGTACAGCTTCCTGTCGCGCAAGGTCGGCCGGCGCACGACCGAGGAACTGATCACCAGCGGCGCGATCTACACGGCGCGCCAGCTCTACGACATGGGCGTCGTCGACGTGATCACGCCCGTGGGCACCGGCGAGGCCGCGGTCGAGAGCTATGTCCGCAAGCACCAGCGCGCCGGCAACGGGCGCCGCGGCATCGAGTCGATCGCGAAGGAGATGAATCCGCTGACGCACGAGGAGCTCGTGCGCATCGTCGAGCTGTGGGCCGATGCCGCGCTTCGCCTCAGCGAGCGCGATCTCAAGATGATGGACCGGCTCGTGCGCGCGCAGCAGCGCATCCAGGCGCCCGAGACGTCCGGCACGAACGTCGTCCCGCTGGCGGTCGGCGCGGGCGACTGATCGAAGGGGCACGACGGGCCCGGCAGTCGCGGGCCGGCTGCGGTTCGAGGCGATCGGCGCGGCGGCGTGGGGCTGCCGTGCCGCTGACCCGGCGGACCGGGATCGAGTGCGAAGCGGGAGGCGGAGCGCCGGCGTGGGGCCGGAGTCGATGCCGGCCCGCGTCGCTGATCGATCCGGGAGTCAGGAAGGGGGCGCGCCGGCGTGGGGCCGGCGCGCCGGCAACGAGCGCGCCGCCGTCGACGGGCGCGTCCGCGGGAAGGCGTCGGCGTGGGGCCGGCGCCGGACCGCAACGGAACGGGAAGCGAAAATCCCGACGCCTGCGAGGTGGGCGGGGGGCGTTCGCGCGCGCCGCGATCAGGCGTCGCCGCCGCCGAGCCCCTGGCGCCGGCGCGCCTCGAGGTGCTCGTCGAGCGCGAGCAGCGCGCGGTTCGCGGCGCCGATGAGCTCCTCGGTCCACTGCGCGGCCTTGAGCCGGAGCATGTCGTGGGTAGCCTTGTCGATGCGCGTCGCGACCTGCACGAGCTGCATCGCGCCGACCGACGCGGCGCCCCCGCGGAGCGCGTGCGCCGCGTCCTTCGCGACTTCGTAGCGCCGCGCGCCGAGCGCGTCGCCGACCTCGCGCACCAGTCGCTCGGTGTCGCCCTTGAAACCGCGCAGCAGCCGGTCGAGGAACGTCGGATCGCTGGACAGGCGCGCCAGATCCTGGAGAACCGTCGGATCGAGCGGCGGCGTGTCGACGACGGACAGCGCGGGCTTCTCGTCGATGCGGGAGGGCACCGGCGCGGCGGGTCGGTCGGCGTCGGCGAGATGGCGCTCGATCGCGTCGAGCAGCAGCGACGCGCGCAGCGGCTTGCCGATGAACTCGGAGGCGCCCGCTCGCTCGCAGTCGAGGATCGACTCGGTCGTCACGTTCGCCGAAAGGATCAGCACCGGGATCGGTCGCGGCGTCGTGAACCGGTAGAGCTTGAGCGCCTCGAGGCCGGACACGACCGGCATCGACAGGTCGAACAGCGCGATGTCGAACCCGCCGCGCTCGAGCGCATCGAGGGCGGCCTCGCCGTTGTCGACGATCGTCACGACGTGACCGCCGCTCTCGAGGATCAGCTGGGCGACGCGCTGGTTGGTGGGGTTGTCCTCGGCGACGAGGATGCGCGCGCCGCGGATCTTGTGGACCTTCGCGCCCGGGCCCGCGATCGCGGCCTGGAGCGCGGTCGAGGTCTTCGCCACGCCGAGCTCCGCGGTGAGGTCGGTGCCGCGGGGCTCGGTGGGCCTGAGCGGCAGCTCGAACCAGAACAGGCTTCCCTTCCCGACGGTGCTCGCGAGCCCGATGCGGCCGCGCATCAGCATCACGAGCTGGCGCGCGATGGTCGTGCCCAGTCCCGTGCCGCCGTAGACGCGCGTGACCGAGTCGTCGGCCTGCGTGAACGGCTCGAAGATCGCGGCCTGCTTCGCCTCGGGGATGCCGATGCCGGTGTCCTGCACCTCGATGCGCACCGTGGCGCCCACCGGGCCGATGCCGCCGCGCGCGGGCGGGAGCGCGCCCCCGTGGTCGGCGTCGAGCGTCGCGCGCACGCGGAGCGTGATCTCGCCCCTCTCTGTGAACTTGACCGCGTTCGCCAGCAGGTTGAGGAGCACCTGCCGGATGTGGTGCGCGTCGCCTTCGAACCAGCGAGCGGCCGCGGGATCGATCTCGGTGTTGATCGCGAGGCCCTTGTAGCGCGCCTGCGGAAGCATCACCTTCACCGTGCCCGTCGCGAGCTTGCCCAGGTCGAACGGCCGCGTCTCGATCGCCACGCGGCCGGCCTCGATCTTGGCCATGTCGAGGACGTCCTCGATCTGCGCGAGCAGCAGGTGCGCCGAGGTCGTCATCGTCTCGACGATCTCGCGCTGCGCGTCGTTGAGGCTCGTCTCGCGCAGCACGTCGGCCATCGCGATCACGCCGTTGAGCGGCGTGCGCATCTCGTGGCTCACGTTCGCGAGGAAACGGCCCTTCGCGACGTTCGCGTCGTCCGCGCGCTTGCGCGCCTCGGTGATCCGCTGCGTGAGCACGCCGACGTAGAGCGGCAGCACGACGAGCATGCAGAAGACGCCGGTGCACACGGCGAGGTGCTGCGACCAGTAATCGGACCAGTACGTCGCGAGCGAGAACCCGACGATCGACGCGGCCTGCGCCGCGTGCAGGTAGGCGCGTCCGAAGCGGAAGCCGTTGCCGAACGCGACGAACAGGTAGACGCCGAGCAGCACGGCGCCGCTTTCGCCCATCTGGATCAGGCAGTAGGTCACCGCGGCGTTGTCGAGGGCGATGCCCAGCGAGCGGCGCACGACCGACTGGCCGCCGACGAACAGCACCCCTGCCAGGAGCGCGAGCGACGCCGCGACGATGACGCCGCAGACGAGCACGATCTCGCGCTCCATCGGGTCGAGCCGGCCGTCGCGTCCGACGGTCCACCAGACGTAGACGTAGACCAGGGCGACGATGGCGACGCGCAGGAGCGCCTGCTCGAGCTCCGGCCGATCGGCGCGGGCCAGCATCGCGCGCAG
>JAKLIE010000156.1 GCA_022709775.1 Pseudomonadota bacterium | reverse complement strand
AACCGCCCCCTGCGGCGGCGCCGGTCATCGATTTCCCGAAGATCGACAAGGACATGGTGAAGACCAACTTCTTCGATTACCTGGATTTCGCGCTGCAATTCGCGCCGGCCGGCCCCGAGGAAGAAGCGATCCGCGCCAAGCTCGCCAGCATCGGCATCGGCCCCGGCAAGAAGTTCAACTTCAAGGATCTCTCGGTCGAGCACAAGGCCGCCATCCTGCTGGCGATGAAGGAAGGCGACAGCAAGGTCGACAAGTACCTGGCGGCCGGGCAGAAGGACATCAACGGCTGGAAGGTCGGCTCACTGTTCGGTGACCGCGAGTTCTACAAGGGCGACTGGCTGAAGCGCGCCGCCGCCGCCAAGGGTGGCATCTATGGCAACAATGCCGTCGAAGCCATGTATCCCCTCACCAAGACGCTGGCCAACGGCGACGTGCTCGACGGCAGCAAGCACAAGTACACGTTGACCTTCGCCAAGGACCAGTTCCCGCCGGTCAACGCCTTCTGGTCGGTAACCATGTACGACGGCAAGACGCAGCTGCTGATCAAGAACCCGATCAATCGCTATCTCCTCAACTCGCCGATGCTGCCGTCGATGAAGAAGAACAAGGATGGCTCGCTGACGCTCTACATCCAGAAGGACTCGCCCGGCATGGACAAGGAGTCGAACTGGCTGCCGGCGCCGGATGGCCCCATCTACCTGGTGATGCGCCTGTATTGGCCGAAGACCGAGGCGCCGTCGATTCTGCCCCCGGGTGAGGGCACCTGGAACCCGCCGGCGCTCGCCAAGGCGAACTAGCGCGTAACTGCGATGAACAAAGCTGTCGAAAAGGTGAAGGAAGAGTTTCTGGCCGTATTGCCGCCAACCCTCTTCTTCTTCATCGCTCTGCACATCGTCGGGTGGGTCAGAGTCCTCATGACGGAGGGAACGGGGCTGCCGGTCACTTCGTCGGCACAGATCGCGCTTGCCGCGCTGATCATCGGCAAGGCTGTCCTGCTCGCCGACCTTTGGCCGCTGATCAATCGATTCCCGGAGAAGCCGCTGGTCTATAACATCGTATGGAAGACCGCCATCTACTATGTGGTCGCGAGCTTCATCCACTATCTCGAGAGACTTTATGATTTCGCCAAGGAGGCCGGCGGAATCGTCGCTGGCAACGAAAGGCTGCTTTCCGAGATCGTGTGGCCGCATTTCTGGGCGCTCCAGATCGTCCTGCTTGTCGTTATTCTCAATTACTGCGTGATCCGGGAACTTGGGCGGGTGCTAGGTGAAAAGCGAATGATTCGAATGTTCTTTCAGCAATCCGTCGTAGCGAGTGACGAAGCGCGTGAAGCCTCGCGTGCACCGACCTCCGCGACTCCGAAAAGATGAGCAATCGCGCGGGGAAACGCGGAGAACGCGGTGCGGCCCATGGAGGAGGCGTGCCAACGTCCGGTTTCTTCGCGTGCGAAAGGCTGCAACGGGTCGAAAGTGGTCGTCGACGTCGGGACGCAGCAAAGACCCGGCAGCGACCCGAACGGGTCGGCGTTTCCAGGAGCAGGGGAAGCGGAAACGAAGCGCGGTAGTCAGGGCGCCCGCGCCGAGCCGCCGGGAGCGGCAGCGGAACTGGCGGCCGCCCCCCTGCGAAACAGGATGTCGAACACCTCGTGGCCGAGCTTGAGACCCCGCGTCTCGAACTTCGTCTGCGGACGCCAGTCGGGCCGGGGCGCGTAGCGCTGCGCGGTGTTCGCGAGCAGCGGCTCGGAGGAGAGCGTCGCGAGAATCTCCTCGGCGTACGGCGCCCAGTCGGTCGCCGCGTGCAGGTAGCCGCCCGGCGCGAGGCGCGTCGCGAGCGCGCGCACGAACGCCGGCTGGAGCAGCCGGCGCTTGTGGTGGCGCTTCTTGGGCCAGGGATCGGGGAAGTAGACGTGGATGCCCGCGAGCGAGCCGTGCGAGATCATCGCCTCGACGACTTCGACTGCGTCGTGCTGGATCATGCGCAAGTTCGCGAGCGACGACTGCTCGATGCGATTGAGGACCGATCCGACGCCCGGCCCGTGCACCTCGATGCCGACGAAGTCGGTATCCGGATGCGCCAGCGCGATCGCGGCGGTCGTCTCGCCCATGCCGCAGCCGATCTCGAGCACGGCAGGCGCGCGCCGGCCGAAAACCGCCGCGAAATCGATCGGCGCGCGGGCGAAGGGCAGGCAGTACCTCGGGGCTAGCGTCTCGAGTGCGCGCGCCTGGGCGGGCGACAGGCGCCCCTGCCGCAGCACGTAGCTCCTCACCGGACGGCGGACGATCTCCGGCGCCTCGTCGGCCATCGGGGTCAGCGCGGCGGCAGCCAGCCGGCCTGCGAGAGCTTGCGCTCGAGCGTGCGGAGTGTCCCGTCGTTCGCGGTCGTGTACTCGACCACGACGGTGTCGGCGTCCTTCCAGCGCGGCGTCGCATCGGCCCAGTCCTCGGTCGACCGCCACGAAAGCTCCTTGACGACGCCCTCGCGCGTGACGCGCCAGACGACGAGCTCGTTCGTGCAGCCGGTCGAGCAGAAGTCGGCGGTCGCGAGGCGCTGCCGGTCGGGGGAGAGCGCGGGCTCGGAGGGAAGCTCGGTCGTCCGGTTTCCAACTCGCTGCAGCAGCACGAACGTCGCCCGGTCGCCCTGCGTCTTGAACAGCAGCACCGCGTTGATCGAATCGATCGAGTCGAACAGGCTGATCGAGACCGGGTGGAGCGGATTCTCGACGTCGGCGAACGTCGCGGTCCCGGTCGGATAGAGCGCGACCCTGAGATTGACGCCCTCGCGCTTCGCGAGCCCCGGGAGGCGCTTCATCTGCTGCTCCTCGACGAGGCGGCCGCAGTGCCCCATGTCCTCGGCGCCGGCGCACCACTGCGCGAGCTCGTCGCGCGTCGGAGGCACCGCCTGCGCGACGGAAACGATCGCCGACAGCGCGAATGCGGCGGCGGAAAGGATCGCGGCGCGCATCAGCCGATGAGGCCGGACGTCGGCGAGCTGGGGCTCGCCGCATAGAGCTTGCGCGGCATGCGTCCCGCGAGGAACGCCTCGCGACCCGCCTCGACCGCGAGCTTCATCGCGCGCGCCATGCGCACCGGCTCGCGCGCCTGCGCGATCGCCGTGTTCATCAGCACGCCCGCGCATCCCAGCTCCATCGCGATCGCGGCGTCCGACGCGGTGCCGACGCCGGCGTCGACGATCACCGGCACCTTCGCCTGCTCGAGGATGAGCTTCAGGTTCCACGGGTTCAGGATCCCCATGCCCGAGCCGATCAGCGAGGCGAGCGGCATGATCGCGACGCAGCCGATCGCCTCCAGCTCGCGCGCGACGATCGGGTCGTCGGACGTGTACACCATCACGTCGAAGCCGTCGCGCACGAGCGTCTCGGCCGCCGCGAGCGTCTGGCGCACGTCGGGGAACAGCGTGTCCTTGTCGCCCAGCACCTCGAGCTTGACGAGCTTGTGGCCGTCGAGCAGCTCGCGCGCGAGCCTGAGCGTGCGCACCGCGTCGTCGGCCGTGTAGCAGCCGGCGGTGTTGGGGAGATACGTGAACTCGGAAGGCGGCAGCGCGTCGAGCAGCGACGGCGCGCTCGCGTCCTGGCCGATGTTCGTGCGGCGGATCGCGACGGTGACGATCCGGGCGCCGGACGCGACGACCGCCTCGCGGGTTTGCGCGAAATCACGGTACTTGCCGGTGCCGACGAGGAGCCGCGACCGGTAGGCCCGGCCCGCGATCACCAGCGGGTCGTCCGGCGGGGCGGGATGGGGTGCGTTCATGCGCGAATTGTACGCCCGCGCCGGGGGCGGGCCTGTCAGCCGCCGCCGACGGCGCCGACGATCTCGAGACGGTCGCCGGCAGCGAGCCGCGTCTCGGCGTAGCGGCTGCGCGGGACGATCTCGCCGTTCACCTCGACGGCGATGCGCTTGCCTTCGAGCGCGAGATCGCGGACGAGATCGGCGACCGACATCTCGCCGGCGATCGCGCGTTCGACCCCGTTGACGCTGATGGTGGTCACCGAAGTCTCGCCCGCTTCCGACGCGGCGCGTCGGCGCGATGCCCGGCCGGGTCCGACGACGCTCGCATCACGACTTGTACCGCCGCGCCGCCTCGCGCAGGAAGCGCACCTGCGACTCGAACCGCGCGCACGCCGCGCAGACCGAGAGGTGCAGGCGCACCTTGAGCCGCTGCTGCCACGGCAGCCGGACGTCCTGCGCCAGCGACACCAGGCGCGTGACGTCCTTGCACTGGTGCTTCGCGTCGAGCCAGCTCACGGCCATCGAATCCGGTCCTCCGAATCACGCCGGGGTCGGGCGGCGGGCGCCGCCGGCGAACCAGTGCTGCTCCAGACAGACGCGCAACGCCATCCTGGCGCGGTACAGGATCACCCAGAGGTTGTTCGCGGTGATCGCCAGTTCCTTACAGATCTCCTCGGTTTCCAGCTCCATCACCTCGCGCATCATGAACACGCGGCCGGCCTGGGGCGGGAGCTTCTCGAGACAGAACTCCATCACGTCGAAGAACTGGCGCTGGTTGAGCGCGGCCTCCGGATCGCCCCAGTCGGCCGGCGGGGCGTCCCAGCGCCCGTCGGACCGGAACATCGCGTCGAAGTCGTCGATCGTGCCCTCGTCGTCGAGCACCGAAAGGGGCACCGGCGCCTTCGCCTTGCGCCGGATCGCGTCGACGATCTTGTGCTTGAGGATCCCGGTGAGCCAGGTCTTGAGACTCGACCGGCCGTCGAACCCGCCCGCGCCCGACAGCGCGGCGACGAGCGTGTCCTGCACCACGTCCTGCGCCGCGTCGCGGTCGCGCAGCTGCAGTTGCGCGACGCGCATCAGGTAGCGGCGGTGCGTCTCGATCTCGGCGGCGAACGTGGATGCGTCCATGGTGCGGCGGGCGCGGTCGGGGTTGAGATGGTAGTCCAGCGGCCCCCCGGGCGTCCACGTTGTAGACTGCGCGGCCGCGTTCGCCGGGCAATGTCCCGGCGAACGCGAGCCCGGCCACGAGGCGACGCCGAACGCTCGCGCGACCGGAAACACCGGTCCGACGTCCCGTGCACGCTTCCGACACCGACCTCCTCGAGCTTCGCGCCGGACCCCGCGCGCTCGCGCACCTGCGCGAACGCGGCATCGCGCCCGCGGACATCTGCGCGATTCCCGCCGCGGCCGGAGGGCCGAAGGGGCTCGCGCTCATTCCGCTCGACCAGCGTCTCGCGCGCGAATGGATGCCCGCGATGCCGCGCGTCGAGCTCGCCGGGGCGTCGATCGGCGCATGGCGCATGGCGGCGCTCGCGCAGCCCGACGCGGTCGCGGCGCTCGAGCGCCTGAAGCGAGCGTACGTTCACGACCAGAACTATCGGCGCAAGCCTTCCGCGTCGGAAGTGAGCGCGACAATCCGCGCGGTCGCGCGGCAGGTGCTCGCGGGCGGCGCGCTGCCGACGCGCCCGG
>JAKLIE010000155.1 GCA_022709775.1 Pseudomonadota bacterium | reverse complement strand
GCCGGGTCAGCGCGTCGAGGTCGAGCGCTCCGCCCGCCTTCATCGGCGTGACGATCGCGACGAGACTTCCGGACAGCATGGGGGGAAGGTGGCTCAAACCGATAATTCTACCGCATTCGACCGGGAGCCCCGTCCCGAGTTCGCCGCGGGCGATCTCTCGGGCGCCCCGTCAGGGAAGCGGCCACGGCCGCGCGTACCGCCGTCCCACCGCCGCGAGACGCTGCACGACGGCCCGTCCGCCTGCGCGCGTGACGACACCCTCCTCGAACGCGACGACCGCGAGTCGGCCGCGCACCCGCTCGAGGAGTTCGCCCGCGGCGAGCAGGAAGTCGGGGTTGGCGGGTCGTCCGTACGCCTCGTTGCCCGCGGCGAAGGTCTCGTAGACGAGGACACCGTCGTCGGCGAGCGCCCCGAGCACCGCGTCGAACGACGGGCGGTGCAGGTAGTTCGCGACGACGATCGCGTCGAAGCGCTCGCCGGCGAGCGGCCACGCGCCCGACTCGAGATCCGCGACGCGCGTCCGGATCCCGGCGATGCCGGCGAGCGTCGCCAGCGCGGCGGCGTCGCGGTCGACGGCCAGGACGTCGTGGCCCTGCGCGGCGAGCAGACGCGCGTGGCGGCCGTACCCGGCGGCCAGGTCCAGTGCACCGGCGCCCGGCCGGATCAGCCGCGCATGGCGCCGGACCCAGGCCGACGGCTCGAGCGTCGCGTGCGTCACCGCGGCGGCGCCGCCTCGTCGAGCGCGGCGATGTCGTCGAGCACGCGGACGAAACGCCCGCCGAACGCGGTCAGCCTGTACTCGACGCGCGGCGGCACCTCGGGATACGCGGTCCGATCGAGGATGCCGAAGCGCACGAGCTTGCGCAGCCGCTCGTTGAGCACTTTCGTCGACAGCCCCGGCAGGCTCGCCTCCAGCGCACCGGGACGGTGGACGCCGTGGCGCACGCGGTCGAGCACTGCGAGCGACCACTTGCAGCCGACGATGTCCTCGACCATGCGCGCGGCCGGGGGCGGCCCGGGCAGGATTTTTTTGCTCCGTATCGTCGCCAAGATGCACCGTTCGGTACGTACCTGACCTGCGCGTACCCGCTTTGCGCGCCCGTTCGCCGCGGGCAGGATGCGCTCGGGACCTGCGGCGACGCGCCGCGTGGCGCCCCATCATTCTAACCGGAGACACGAGATGCGCATCCGAGCGTTCCCCCTAGCCGTCGGCCTCGCGCCGGCCCTCGCCGTCGCGACGGCGCTCGCCGCCGATCCACCGCCCGTTCCCTACCCGGCCGGCTATCGCGGCTGGGCCCACGTCAAGACGATGCAGATCCTTCCCGGACACCCGCTCCACGAGTCGTTCGGCGGCGTCCACCACCTCTACGCGAACGCGAAGGCGCTCGAGGGCTACCGGCGCGGGCGGTTCCCCGACGGCTCGGTGATCGTCTTCGACCTGCTGGAAGCGAAGCAGGACGACGGCACCGTGGTCGATGGCGCGCGCAAGGTCGTCGGCGTGATGCGCAAGGAGGCGAAGCGCTACCCGGCGACCGGCGGCTGGGGGTTCGAGGCGTTCAAGGGCGACTCGCGCACCGAACGCGCCGTCGGCGCGAATGCCGCAGGCGCGTGCTACGGGTGCCACGCGCCCCAGCGCGACCGCGACTTCGTGTTCAGCGCCTGGAAGGACTGACCGTGCCGGGCGGAAGCGGGACGGGCGGCGAGCGCGCCGCGCCGACGTCCCGGCGCAGCCCGGCCGACTCGGCGTCAAGCCACCGGACGAACGCGCCGACGTCCTCGCGCGCGCCCGCATGCGGCGCCGTGAGCGCGACGTAGCCGCGCTCGGAGTCGTAGCGCTTCGAAAACGGCGCGACGAGCCGCCCTTCGCGCAGAAGCTCGGCGATCAGCGGCAGGCGCCCGAGCGCGACGCCCTGCCCGCCCACCGCCGCCTGCACCACCTGGTCGTACACCGTGAAGCGCAGCGATCCGGCGGGCCTGAGCCCGGGCTCGCCGTTCGCCGCGAGCCACGCGGGCCAGTTGAGCCACGGCACGCGTCCCTCGGGGTCGTCGAGGTGCAGCAGCACGTGCTTCGCGAGATCCGCCGGGCGCTTGAGCGGCGTCCGCGGATCGCGCGCGACGGCCGGACTCACGACCGGCAGCATGCGCTCGCCGAACATCGGCACGGCGTCGTGCGGCAGCTTCGTCCCGCGGCTCACGTAACGGATCGCGACGTCGACCTCGCCGCGCGTGAGGTCGACGTTGCGGTCGTCGGCCGACACGTAGACCTCGACGTCGGGATGCGTCGCGCGAAAGCGCGGCAACCGCGGGATCAGCCACAGCGACGCGAACGACACCGTCGTCGTCACCGTGAGCCCGGGGGACCGGCGCACGCTGCCCGCCGACTCGGCCGCGCGTGCGATGCCCTGCAGGTGCACGCCGATCTCGCGATGGAACGCCTCCCCTTCGGGCGTGAGCTTCAGCGCGCGATGCCGGCGCTCGAACAGAGCGACACCGAGCGCCTCCTCGATCGCCGCGACCTGGCGCGAAAGTGCCGACTGGGTCAGGTGCAGTTCGGCCGCCGCGCGCGTGAACGACAGCAGGCGGCCGGCCGACTCGAACCCGCGGAGGAAGTCGAGCGACGACAGCCGTCGAAGCGTCTTATGCATGATCCTGACGCATGCGTTTCATGCCGAATGAGCGTTTGAGGACGCCGCGCGGCACCGTTAGATTCCTCTCCACGTCATTGCGAAAGCCGCGAACCGGCGTCCCGGATTCCCCGGGCGCCCCGCGACTCTAGCCATGATCCGGGAGAATGACAATGGCCACGCGACCCGACTTCCGTCACCTGACGCTCGCGCCGGGCGACTCGATCAACCTCGACGACGCGCGCGGCACGACCGTCCGCGTCGGGCGCGGCCAGCTGTGGATCACGCAATACGGCGATCCGGTCGACCACGTGCTCGAGGCCGGGGACACCTGGGCGGTCGAGCGCAACGGCCGCACGGTGGTTCAGGCGCAGCAGGACACGCTCGTCCACCTGACCGGTCCCGGCGCGTCGCGCCCGTACTCCACGATCGCGCGAAACCGCACGCTGCTGCGCATCGCGGCCTGGCTGCGCCGAGCCGCCGTCGCACGGCGATGGGTGCCGTACGCATGAGGCGCAGGCGATTAAGCGACGGATTCCCGGCCGCCGCGTCGGCTCGGGTCTCACGCACGCCCGGTGACGCGGAGGACTCGCCATGCCGCTCGTGACCCTGACCCTGCGCGCCACCGCGCCCGCCGGGCTCGCTCGCCGCATTCTCGACGAGGTGCACGCCGCGCTCGTCGCCTCCGGGGTACCGGCCGCCGACCGATTCCAGCGCGTGCTGGCGCTCGACCCCGGCGACGTGGTCGTCGACCCGCGCTACCCCGACCTGGCACGCGACCGCGCGGACCGCTTCGTGCTGATCGACATCGTGTGGTCGGTCGGGCGCAGCGTGAACGTCAAGCGCAGGGTCGCGGCCGACATCGCGACCCGTGCCGCGCGCGCCGCGGGCATCGAGCCCGACGACGTGATGGTCGTGTTCGTCGAGACGCCGCGGGAGAACTGGGCGTTCGCCGGCGGACGCCTGCTCCACGCCTCCTGACCGTTGCCCCGATCCGGAGTATCGTTGCACGCTCGCCACCGGGCGCGGCGGCGCAACGGCAACGGAGGCATCGCATGGGCACGAAGAAGATCATCGCGGTCCTTGGCGCGACGGGCGCCCAGGGCGGCGGACTCGTACGCGCGATCCTGGCGGACCCTCAGGGCGGATTCGCGGCGCGCGCGATCACGCGCAATCCGGCCTCGCCGCAGGCCAGGGAACTCGCGAAGCTGGGCGCGGAGGTCGTCGCCGCGGACGTCGACGACGAGAAGAGCCTCGAGCGCGCATTCGCGGGCGCGCACGGCGTCTACGCGGTCACGTTCTACTGGGCGCACATGCAGCCCGAGCGGGAGATCGAGGAGGCGCGCAAGATCGCCGCCGCCGCGAAGGCCGCGGGCATCCGTCACCTCGTCTGGTCGACGCTCGAGGACACGCGGCGCTGGGTACCGCTCGCCGACGACCGGATGCCCACGCTGATGGGCAGGTACAAGGTGCCGCACTTCGACGCGAAGGGCGAGGCGAACCGCGCGTTCACGGATGCCGGCGTGCCGACGACGTTCCTGCTCACGTCGTTCTACTGGGACAACCTGATCCACTTCGGCATGGGGCCGAAGAAGGGCCCGGACGGCGCGCTGGGATTCACGCTCCCGATGGGCCAGGCGAAGCTCCCCGGCATGGCGGCCGAGGACATCGGCCGCTGCGCGTACGGCGTGTTCAAGCGCGGCGGCGAATTCGTCGGCAGGACGGTGGGCATCGCCGGCGAGCACCTTTCCGGCGCCGAGATGGCTGCCGCACTGGGCCGCGCGCTCGGCAAGGCGGTGCGGCACAACGACGTGTCGCCGGAGACCTACCGCGGCTTCGGCTTCCCCGGTGCCGACGACCTGGGCAACATGTTCCAGTTCAAGCGCGACTTCGAACGCGAGTTTCGCGCGGCGCGCGACCCGGCGTTCGCCCGCTCGCTCAATCCCGCGCTGCAGACGTTCGACGCGTGGCTCGCGAAGAACGCGACGCGGATTCCGATCGAGTAGACGCTATCGCCGGTGCTCGATCGCGAGCGCACCCGCCGCGAGCCGCAGGTCCGGGTCGACGCCCGGATGCGCGGCGAGCACCGTCAGGTGGTCGGCGAGCGCGCAGCGGGCGCATGCGTCGCGCGCCGATGCGAGCCGCGTGAACAGGAAAAAGAGCGGGCCGATCAGCGTCTCGGGATCGCGCCCCTTCGCGGCGGCGCGCAGCGCTTCGATCGGGCTCATTGAAGCACGCGGGTGTCGGCGATCGCGACGCCGCGATCGCACAGGGTCTGCGCCTCCCGCTGCAACACGGTCCAGCGCTCCGCCATCCGGCGGCAGACGGCGCGGAACTCCCCGCTCAGCGCGGGTGCGACGGCAAGCCGAAGCAGGTTGTCCGCGACGCGGCCGGCATAAGCCGGCGCCGGATGCTGCGCGTAGCAGCTCATCAGGCACAGCGTCCCGGCGATGATCGCGTCAGGGGTCGACTCGTCGGCGGGAACGTGAAGGTCGAGCATGGCGGCTCTCCAGGGGCGATGCGTTAATGATAACGATTCCTATTCTCATGTCAACCCGCCTGAATCGAATCCAGGCACAACGATCCGGCCGGCACGGCCCGTGCGAAGATCTCCCGGAAGGCACGCCTCCGCCCCCCGATCGCCGGCGTCGCGAACCCGCGTCTCCCACCCGTTCGAACCCTCCGATGCGCTACGTCGAGCACGCGCACGCGTTGATCAGGCACTGGCGGCCGCCGCACGGCGGCCGCGACGGATTGCGCCGGTTCCAGGCCCGCAAGCTGCAGTCGATCGTCGCTCATTGCCGCGAGCACGTC
>JAKLIE010000154.1 GCA_022709775.1 Pseudomonadota bacterium | reverse complement strand
CTCGCGCAGGATGTTCTGCGTGGCCACCGCGATTCGCGCGCCGAACTGCGTCGGGCACGACAGCACCTCGTCGTAGGCGTCGGTGTGCATCGACTGCAGGCCGCCGAAGATGCCGGCGATCGCCTGCGCCGTCACGCGCGCGATGTTGTTGAGCGGCTGCTGCCGCGTCAGGTCGACGCCCGAGGTCTGGCCGTGGAACTTGAATCGCCACGAGCGCGGATCGCGCGCGCCGTAGCGATCGCGCGTGACGCGCGCCCAGATGCGCCGGCCGGCGCGGAACTTCGCGATCTCCTCGAAGAACGAGATCGAGATGTCGAAGAAGAACGTGAAGCGCGGCAGGAACGCGTCGGGCGACATGCCGGCGGCGACGCAGTCGTCCGCGTACTGAAGCGCGGACGCGAGCGTGAACGCCATCGCCTCCGCCGGCGTCGCGCCCGCCTGCTGCATGTGCTGGCCGACGACCGACAGCGGATTCCAGCGCGGCAGGTGCTCTCCGCACCAGGCGATGTGGTCGGTCAGCACGCGCCTCGCGCCGGGCAGCGCCAGGCGGAAGAACATGTGGTTCGCGACGAAGTGCGACAGGCAGTCGCTCTGGTTCGACGTTCCGGAGATCGACCGCCAGTCGACGCCCTGCCGGCGCGCCGCCGCGAGCATGAACGCGAGCAGCGTGAACGGCGACGGGTCGTTCATCGCGCACGAGGTCGTCGCGAGGTCGACGCCGTCGAGGCACGTCGCCATGTGGTCGGCGCTGTCGACGACGACGCCGCAGGTGCCGAGCAGTTCCTCGTCGACCTCGTCCATGTCGTAGCCGCGGAACACCGAGTTGCACGGGATGAGCGAGATGGCGGTGGCGCCCTGGCCGAGGATGTCGCGCAGGCGCTCGTTGTACGCGGCGGGCGTTCCGAGCCCGATCAGCTGCCGCTGCGTCCACGTGCGGCCGCGGTGCATCGTCGCGTAGATGCCGCGGGTGTACGGCGGCTGGCCCGGGAAGCCGACGTCCGCGTCGAAGCGGCCCGGGTCGACGTCGAGAGGCGTGTAGAGCGGCCTGATCGCGATCCCCGAGCGGTTGCGGACGTCCCTGTCGGTGCCGATCTGGGCGGCATACTCGGCGGCCCAGCGTACCTGCGCCTCTTCGGTCGATGCGGGAACGGGGTGGGGCAGGGGCTTGTTCATGGAGTCGGCCTGTCAGGCGGGAAATCGGGCGGCGCGCACGCGGGCGGTGGCGTCGACGACGAACGCGGAGATCTCCTCCAGCGGCGTCCCTGGGTGGAACACGCGGGCCACCCCCGCGTCGAGCAGCGTCTGCTCGTCCTCGTCGGGCACGATGCCGCCGACGATCACCGCCACGTCCTTGAGCCCGGCGTCCGCCAGTGCGGACATCAGCTTCGGCACGATCAGGTGGTCGGTCGCGAGCGACGACACGCCGATCACGTCGACGTCCTCCTCGAGGGCGAGCTTCACGACCGTCCGGATCTCCTGCCAGGGCGGCGTGTAGACGACTTCCATCCCCGCGTCGCGCAGGTGCGCGGCGACGATGCGGCTGCCGCGGTCGTGGCCGTCGAGGCCGATCTTGGTGACGAGAACCTTGGGCCGGATGTCCATGCGTGGCTTTCTGGGATGGGTGTCGGGGCAGGGGAGAGCGGGTACCTGCGGCCTAGCGCTCGAGCGGGTCACGCAACAGCCGGACGAAGCGGCGGGCGAGCACGGCCGGCGAATCCCGGCCGGAGCGGTACCAGGTCTGCGACCAGTTGAGGGCGCCCAGCAGCATCAGGCGGAGCGCGCGGCGATCGGTGCGCGGAGGAAGCGGCAGCGCCTGGATCGCCCGGGCGAACGTCTGCTCGTAGTCGTCGCGCAGCGCGACGAGGCGCTCCGCGACCTCGGGCGCATCGTCGGGCCGGACGCGGATCACGACCTGCCCGTAGTCGCTGTCCTCGAGCAGGCCGGTGAGGTGCGCCGCGCAGACGTTCTCGAGGCGCTGCCACGGGTCGACGTCCGGCGCGAGCGCGGGCGCCAGCGCGGCCTTGATCCGGCGGACGCCCTCCGCGTACACGGCGACGAGCAGTTCCTCCTTGGACGCGAAGTGGTAGTAGAGCGAGCCGGGCAGCATGCCCGCGGCGCCGGCGATGTCGCGCATCGACGTGTAGCCGTAGCCCTTCTCCGCGAAGAACCTTGCGGCCGCGTCGAGGATCAGCGGCAGGCGGTTGTCGGCGCGGGGCGCGGCGGCGGTCGAGGCGTGGCGTGCGGGGCCGGACATCGCTCTTCCCAAAACAAACAGTTGTTTGGTAGGATGCCGCACCAGAGGTCCGGTGTCAATTCCCGCACCGCCCGAGGGGAAACGAACCCGGTGCGACGGCGCCGGGGCGCGCGCAACCGCATCCGCCGCCGACGGGGCGCGAGGTGGCGCATCCGCCCGCAGCGGTGCCGAGGAGGAGGAACGATGGAGGCCGAAACCCGACCCGCCGCCCACTTCGCGGAACTGCGCGGGCTCGCGCACGCCGGTCGCACGCTCGCCGCGCCGCTGGTCGAAGCGCTCGGGGCGCTGCTGGGCGATCGCGTTACGACGACCCGGCCGGTCCGCGAGCACCACGGCACCGACATCTCGTCGTATCCCGTCACGCCGCCCGACGCGGTGACGTTCCCGCGCAGCACCGAGGAGGTCGTCGCGATCGTCGGACTGTGCGCACGTCACGGGACGCCGATGATCCCGTTCGGCGTCGGCACGTCGGTCGAGGGACACGTCCTCGCCACGCACGGCGGCGTCTGCATCGACCTGTCGCAGATGAACCGCGTCCTCGAGGTCAACGCGAGCGACCTCGACGTGCGCGTCGAGCCCGGCGTCACGCGCAAGCAGCTGAACGCGCACCTGCACGACACCGGCCTGTTCTTCCCGATCGACCCCGGTGCCGACGCGACGCTGGGCGGGATGGCGTCCACCCGAGCGTCGGGCACCAACGCGGTCCGCTACGGCACGATGCGCGAGAACGTGCTGGGGGCGACGGTCGTGCTTGCCGACGGGCGCGTGATCCGCACCGGCGGACGGGCGCGGAAGTCGGCCGCCGGCTACGACCTCACGCGGCTGTTCGTCGGCGCCGAGGGCACGCTCGGCATCATCACCGAGCTGACGCTGCGACTCCACCCGATTCCCGACGGTCTGTCGGCCGCCGTCTGCGCGTTCCCGACCGTCGCCGCGGCCGTCGATTCGGTGATCGAGGCGATCCAGTGCGGCATCCCGATCGCCCGCGTCGAGCTGCTCGACGCGCTGACGGTGTCCGCGGTCAACCGCTACAGCAAGCTCTCGCTGCGCGAGGCGCCGACGCTCTGGTACGAGTTCCACGGCACCGCGCGTGGCGTGGAGGAGCAGGCCGCGCAGATGCAGGAGATCGCGCGCGCCCACGGCGGCCTCGACTTCGAGTGGGCAACGCGCCCCGAGGAGCGCTCGCGGCTGTGGCAGGCGCGCCACGACGCCTACTTCGCGTGCCTGCAGCTGCGCAAGGGCAGCCGGATGATCGCCACCGACGTTTGCGTGCCGATCTCGCGGCTCGCCGAGTGCATCGCCGACACGCAGGAGGACATCGCGCGCGCGACGATGCCGATCCCGCTGTTCGGCCACGTCGGCGACGGCAACTTCCACCTGATGATCCTCGTCGACCCCGACAGCGAGTCCGACCTGCAGGAGGCGTGGGAGCTCAACACGCGGCTCGTGCGCCGCGCGCTCGCGATGGACGGGACCTGCACCGGCGAGCACGGCATCGGGCTCGGCAAGCGCGAGTTCCTGGTCGAGGAGTTTGGCGACGCCGTCGCGGTGATGCGGGAGCTCAAGGCGACGCTCGACCCCGGGAACCTGCTCAATCCGGGGAAAGTGATCTGAGCGACGACGCGATGCATCGACTCCCCCTCACCCCAGCCCTCTCCCCGATCCGGGGAGAGGGAGTGTTTCGGCCCACGCCAGCCGTCTTCCCGTTCCGGGAGAGGGAGTGCTACGGCGAACGGCGTCACGGACGCGCACCGGACGCTCCGCTCGCGGCACGCACTTTCCCTCTCCCCGCCTGCGGGGAGAGGGCCAGGGTGAGGGGGCGCATCCGCGTCGACGCGCGTCTCGACTCCAGCCAACCGTAAACGGAACCCTGCCATGCAGCAGAAGCTCGCCGACGTCAGGCTCGACGACAAGTACACGCTGGAGCGCGGCCGCGTCTACCTGACCGGCATCCAGGCGCTCACGCGGCTGCTCATCATGCAGCGGGTGCGGGACGCGGCCGCGGGACTCGATACGGCGGGATTCGTGTCGGGCTTCCAGGGCTCGCCGCTCAACAACATGGACAAGACGCTGTGGGAGGCGCACGACCTCCTCGCGCGCCACCACATCCACTTCCAGCCCGGGCAGAACGAGGAACTGGCGGCGATGGGCGTCTGGGGCTCGCAGCAGGTGTCGCTCGACCCGCGTTCGCGCTACAAGGGCGTGTTCGGGATGTGGTACGGCAAGTGGGCGGGCCTCGCGCGCTGCGGCGACGCGCTGCTGCACGGCAACTCGGCGGGGGCGGCGCCCCACGGCGGCGTGCTGCTCGTCTGCGGCGACGACCACATGGCGCGCTCGTCGACGGTGGCGACGCAGAGCGAGACGATGCTGTCGTCGCCGATGATCCCGGTGCTCGCGCCGTCGGGCGTGCAGGAGTACCTGGACCTCGGCATCCACGCGTACGCGATGTCGCGCTACTCGGGATCGTGGATGGCGTTCAAGGCGCTCGACGACACCGTCGAGTGCTCGGCGTCGGTCAGCGTGGATCCCGCGCGCATCGAGGTGCGGCTGCCGGAGGACTTCACGCTCCCGCCCGGAGGCCTCGGCCTGCGCCTGCCGGACCAGCCGCTCACGATGGAGCGCCGCATCCACGAGCAGCGGCTGCCTGCCGTGCTCGCCTACGCGCGCGCGAACCGCCTCAACCACGTCGTCCACGACAGCCCGCGCGCGCGGCTCGGCATCGTCGCCGCGGGCAAGTCCTATCTCGACGTGCGGCAGGCGCTCGAGCACCTGGGCATCGACGAGAAGGCCGCGGCGGACATCGGCATCCGCGTCTACAAGCTGGGACTCACCTGGCCGCTCGAGCCGCAGGGGCTGCACGCGTTCGCGCTTGGCCTGGAGGAGATCCTCGTCGTCGAGGAGAAGCGGCCGGTGATCGAAGACCAGATCAGGGCGCTGCTCTACCACTGGCCCGATGCGCGCCGGCCGCGAGTCTTGGGCAAGCACGCCGGCGACGGCGGCCCGAACGAGTGGCTGTTCCCGCCGACCGGCGAGCTCAGCGCCGAGCAGGTGGCGCTGGCGATCGCCGGACGGCTGCGCCGGTTCCATGCCGATCCGCGGCGGGAGGAGCGCGCCGAGTGGCTGCGTGCGAAGGAGGAGGCGCTGTCGAAGCCGTCGCTCTCGCCGCAGCTGCGCGGCTATCTCT
>JAKLIE010000153.1 GCA_022709775.1 Pseudomonadota bacterium | reverse complement strand
GTCGGCCGCGAGCAGCAGGTCGAGCAGCGTAGCGGGACGTAGCGTCTCGGCGCGCGCGACGTCGGCGTGGTAGCGCGCGGCGAGGCGCGCGGCGTCGCGGCAGTCGACCGGCACGCGCAGCCGCACCGACAGCCGTTCGACGAGTCGCAGGCTCCTCGCCTCGTGCCGGAGGTGGCGCGGCCACGCGTCGCGCGGCGTTGCGCCCTTGCCGAGGTCGTGCCCGAGCACCGCGTAGCGCACGGCGAGATCGAAGCCCCGGCCGGCGGCGTAGTCGAGCGCCTGCGCGACGTGCACGCCGGCGTCGATCTCGGGATGGTGCGCGGGCGGTTGCGGAACGCCGAACAGCGCATCGACCTCGGGCAGCAGCGCGTCGAGCGCGCCGCACTGACGCAACACGGCGAGCATCCGCGACGGCCGCGATTCCATCAGGCCGCGTGCGATCTCCTGCCAGACGCGCTCGGCCGCGAGCGTCGCGAGCTCGCCCGAGCGCACGATCGCGCGCATCATCCCCTCGGTCTCCGGGGCGACGGCGAACCCGAAGCGCGCCGCGAAGCGCGCGACCCGGAGCACGCGCAGCGGGTCCTCGGCGAACGCGGGCGACACGTGCCGCAGGATGCCGGCCTCGAGGTCGCGCGCGCCGCCGTACGGGTCCACGAGGGCGCCCCGCTCGTCCCTGGCCATCGCGTTGATCGTCAGGTCGCGGCGCGCGAGATCCTGTTCGAGCGTCACGTCCGGCGACGCGAAGAATTCGAAGCCGCGGTAGCCGGTGCCGTGCTTTCGCTCGGTGCGCGCGAGCGCGTACTCCTCGCGCGTCTCCGGATGCAGGAACACCGGGAAGTCGCGGCCGACCGGGCGGAATCCCGACGCGATCATCGTCTCCGGCGTCGCGCCGACGACGACCCAGTCGCGGTCGGCCTGCGGACGGCCGAGGAGCTCGTCGCGCACGGAGCCGCCGACGCGGTAGGTGTGCACGGGCTGCGGGAGCGCTCGCGCCATCGACGTCGCGCGGGCGCGCGGCGGATTGTCCGCTTCAGCGACCGACCGACGCGCGCATCGCGTCGTACGGGCCGTGCCGAGCTTCGGGTGCGAGCCACGTCGGCGCGATCGACTCCAGCGAGGCGGGCTCGATCCCGAACACCGGCGGGAACGCGCATCCGCACACGCTGTCCTTCGACATCGACGCGAGGTTGTCCCGGCTCATCAGCTTGCCGGGCAGGTGCTCGAGCGCGAACGCCTGCAGCGTGGCGAGCGGACCGCGCAGCGGAACGATGGGGCGCACGGCGCCTGCCGTTGCCGCGGCGAAGCGGACGAGTTCGCGCAACGTGTAGACGTTCGGCCCGCACAGGTCGTAGCGCCGGCCTTCGGTCGCCGGGAGGTCGAGCGATCGGGCGAACGCCGAGGCGACGTCGTGGACGTGAACCGGCTGGAAGCGCGCGTCGGGAGCGGCGAGCGCGATCACGGGGAGCGCGCGCGCGAGGCGCGCGAAGAGCGAGAGGAAGCTGTCGCCGGCGCCGAAGATCACGCTCGGCCGGAAGATCGTCCACGCCAGACCCGAGGCGACGACCGCCGCTTCCGCCTCGCCCTTCGAGGCGAGGTAGCGCGACGGTCCCGCCGGATCGGCGTTGAGCGCGCTCATGTGCAGCAGGCGCCGCACGCCGCCGGTGCGACACGCGTCGACCGCACTGCGGGCCAGGTCGACGTGCACCCGCGCGAACGTTGTGCGCCCGGACTCGTTCAGGATGCCGACGAGGTTCACGACCGCGTCGGCGCCGCGCACGAGCGCCGCGAGCGTCGCGGGATCGTGGACGTCCGCCTCGACGACCTCGACCGTCGGCAGCAGGATCAGGTGGCGCGCGGGCTCGCGGCGCCGGACCGGAACGACGACGGTCTCGCCTCGTGCCGCCAGGCGCGCGACCAGCGCGCTCCCGACGAACCCGCTGCCGCCGAGGACGACGATCCTGCGCGAGCCCATCGTCAGTCCTTCGCCGCGAGCGGCGGCGGCCCGGCCGGGACGCGCGGACCGACCGTGCCCAGCCGCTGCCGGACGTCCGACGCCGGATCGCCGAGCGCATGCGCGTAGTACACCGAGTTGGCAAGCACCTTCTTCACGTAGTCTCGGGTTTCGTTGAACGGGATCGTCTCGACCCAGATCGCTCCTTCGAGCGGTTCGGCGGGACGCCATGCCTGCGCGCGCCCCGGTCCGGCATTGTACGCAGCCGCCGCGAGCGCCGGCGACCCGTCGAGGCGATCGAGCCAGTACTTGAAGTAGAACGCGCCGAACTGCGTGTTGACGTCGAGCTCGTTGATCCGCGACGGCTTGTAGTCGCTGCGGCCCGACTGCTTCGCGACCCAGCGCGCCGTCGCCGGCATCAGCTGCATCAACCCGACTGCGCCGGCGGACGACACGATCTCCGGCACGAAGCGCGACTCCTGCCGCGCGATGCCGAGGAGCAGCGCCTCCTCGACGGCGTTGTCGCGCGCGGCGGCCGAGAACTGCTCGCGCCACGGCATCGGGTAGCGAAGCGCGTAATCGTGGCGCTCGCGCGTGAGGTTCGCGGTGTTGATCGAGCGGTCGTGCAGCCCGCGGCTCGCGATGTAGATCGAGGCCTGATTGAGCGCGTCGTCGTCGAGCCCGCGCACGACCGACCGCCACTCGCGCAACGAATCCGCGCGCAGGTCGAGCTCCGCGAGCTTGACGACGCGCGCGACGTCGTCGCGCGCGCCGAACTTCGCCTGCCACGCGGGATCCGGAACGGCCGCGACGCTCTTCGGGTCCACGCACGTGCCCAGCGCCTCGGCCGCGAGCAGGCCGTAGTAGTCGTGCTCGGACGAGAGCGCGGTGAACACCGCGCGCGCCTCGTCCTCGCGGCCGGCCGACATCGACGCGCGCGCGCG
Organism: Pseudomonadota bacterium; assembly: GCA_022709775.1. Next base: position 2,604 of record JAKLIE010000153.1, on the reverse strand, counting down.
CCAGAAACGCCACGCCGGCTCGTCCGCCTGCGCCCGCGGCATCGCGTCGACGGCGACGCCGACGTCCTTCCAGGCGCGCGCGCGCAGCGCCGCCCGAACGCGCCATGCGTGCATGTCGGCGGTCATCGTCTCGGGCAGCGTCTCGCGCCAGGCGTCGTTCGCCCAGGGCACGAGCTGGCGCGAAGCGTGGTACGCGAGCCGCGCGTTGCCCCAGGCCCGTTCGGACGCGGAAAGCCTGCCCCGCCATTTCAGCCACCCCTCGCGCGCACCTTCGGGATCGCTCCGCGCCGCGCGCTCCAGCGCATAGAGCGCGAGCTCGTGGCCGTCACGAAAATTCCAGCGGAATCCGCCCTGCAGCAGCCGGGTCGCGGGCTTCTCGTCGACGTGCTGGAAGGATCGCGCCGGAATCCGGTCCGCGGTGGGCAGGTCGCCCGCGATCTGCTGCGCGAGTCGTGCGCTGCCCGCCTCGAGCGCCAGCCGGTAGCGCGCCCACCGGTCGTCGATCGTGATCGACCCGCGCGCGATCAGCGCCGCGAACAGCGGCTCGCACGCGTCCGGCGTCGCCTGGCCCGTGAACCAGAGCGGCTTCGCGGAGGCGAGCGCGGCGTCGCCGGACTGCTGGCGCGCGGCCTGATGCGCGTAGCACTGGATCTCGACGTCGTCGTAGCCGCCGGTGCCGTAGGCGGCCGAGAAGCGTCCCCAGTCGCCTTTCCTGCCGAGCGCCTTGAGCCATTCGGCCTGGGCGCGCTCGGCGAGCGGCGTCGATCCGTACCGCGCGACGAAGGCGCGAACCGCCTCCGGCTCGGCCGTGTCGATGCCGAGCTTGAGCCGCCACCAGGCGACGTAGGGCTCCAGCACGTGGCCTTTCGCGCGAGGCGCGATCGCGTCGAGGCGGGCGCGGTCGCCCCTGTCGAAGGCGGCCTTCGCGGCCAGGACGTCCGCATCGGTGCCCTGCGCCGCCGCAGCGAGCGAGTGGGCGAGGACGAGGGCGGCGGCGGCGAAGCGCGCGGCCGGGAGGGGGAAGAGGGTCACGGAATCCGATTGTCGTCGTTCGGGGAGCCCGATACAACCGGGCCCCACCCCGATGCGACAACGTCCGGGCCTCCGGGTTCGACGATCGGGGCGCCGGTTGCTAGAATTCGTGCGCCGCGCCTGCATGGGGCCGAGAGCGACGAAGGGAGCGGTAATCCGATGGCACAACGCAAGAGCGCCGCACCGCTGGTCGGCGTGGTGATGGGCAGCGAGAGCGACTGGGACACGCTGAAGCACGCGGCCGCGCAGCTCGACGCGTTCGGCATTCCCTACGAGGCGCGCGTCTTGTCCGCGCACCGGATGCCCGACGACATGTTCGAGTACGCCGAGGACGCGCTGACCCGGGGCCTGCGCTGCATCGTCGCAGGCGCCGGCGGCGCCGCCCACCTGCCCGGCATGCTTGCGTCGAAGACCACCGTGCCCGTGCTCGGCGTGCCCGTGCCCTCCAAGTACCTGCGCGGCGAGGATTCGCTGCTGTCGATCGTCCAGATGCCCAAGGGCATCCCGGTGGCGACGTTCGCGATCGGGGAAGCCGGCGCTGCGAATGCCGCCCTGTTCGCCGTGTCGATGCTCGCGGCCACCGATCCGGCGATCGCCCGGAAGCTCGCCGCGTTCCGGGTGAAGCAGACGACGATCGCTCGCGCGATGCGCGTGCCGCCCGATCCGAAGCCGGCCTGATCGTCCGCGGCCCGCCGACGGAGAGCGCGCCGCTCGTCACGACCGCCGAACCAGAGATCATGGAGTCGATTCCCACGGGCAGCTGGCTCGGCCTCCTGGGCAGACCCGCGTTCGTCCAGCGGCGAGGGGCCCCGCATCGGATCCGGGCGGATTCGACGCCGGGATCGACGCCCGGACGAATCGCGGGCGCCGCCCGGTCCATTGCCTTCGACCGAAGCACGTGAGCGTGATTCCCCCCGGATCGTGGCTGGGACTGCTGGGCAGACCCGCGTTCGTCACGCGGCGAGGGGCCCCGGGGCGAATCGCGCGCGATTCGCTTCGGGGATCGACGCCCAGACGAATCGCGGGCGCCGCACAAACGATGAACGTAGGCCGAAGCGCATGAGAACGATTCCTCCCGGGTCGTGGCTGGGACTGCTGGGCGGCGGCCAGCTCGGCCGCATGTTCTGCATGGCGGCACAGAGCCTCGGCTACCGCGTCGCCGTGCTCGATCCGGCGGCCGACGGCCCCGCCGCGAGCGTCGCGGACCGGCACATCCACTCGGACTACCTCGACGCCGCCGGCCTCGGCCGTCTCGCCGCGATCGCGTCCGCGGCGACGACCGAGTTCGAGAACGTGCCGGCGGCGGCGCTCGAGTTCCTGTCCGCGTCGGCGCGCGTGACCCCGGCGGCGGCAAGCGTCGCGATCGCGCAGGACCGGATCAGCGAGAAGACCTTTCTCTCGGGTCACGGCTTCGCGGTGGCGCCTTACGTCGTGCTTCGCAGCGCCGACGACGCCGCGCGGGTCGACGCCGCGCTCGTCCCGGGCATCGTCAAGAGCGCGCGCCTGGGCTACGACGGCAAGGGCCAGATCCGCGTCGCGTCGGCCGCCGAGGTCGCGGCCGCGTACGCCCGC
>JAKLIE010000152.1 GCA_022709775.1 Pseudomonadota bacterium | reverse complement strand
CCCTACTTATTGCGGAATTCGGGTCAGACTCCGCAGAATCAGTGGAAATAGGGTCTGACCCTACTTATCGACCCTGCTCGTCGCTGGGCGTGCATTCGAGGTACATGCTGATCGCCTCGTCGGGCTTGCGCAGGTCGATGCCGCGCATCGCCGGATGCCGGCTCTCGCCGTAGGCGGTCACGGCGGTGTCGAGCCCCGCGCGCGCCGCGATGCGCGTGAAGGTCTCGACGTCGTACTGCCAGCGACCGGCGAGCTGCATGCCGAGATTGAGCACGTCGCCCGCGGTGCCGTTGGGCAGCGGAACGCCGACCGCGGTCGCCCAGATCCGGATAAGGTGCTCCGGATCGTCGAGATAGGCGCGCGCGAAGCGCTTCAGGTCCGGCGTCAGCACCCGCAGCGTACCCCCGGGTTTCAGCATTCGGCGGCACTCCGCGAGGAAATACCCGAGCGCGTCGGGCTCGAGCTGCGCGACGAAGTCCTCGGTGAAGATCGCGTCGGCACACCCGTCGGCGAACGGCAGTGCGCGAGAAAGGTCGGCCACGACCTCCGGGCGGCCCGCCGCATCGAGGTCCACGTTGATCCAGCCCGCGAGCGGATACGGGCCGGAGCCGAAGTTGACGAGGGTCATCGCGGGCACCACGGGTTGCGGGGCGGACGGGATGCCGCGCCCCCGCATCCTATAATTCTGCCCCAGGCGGGCGCGCGCCGCGCCGGCATCGCAACGTCACGGGGAATCGCGTTGAAAAAGTACATGTGCCTGATCTGCGGATTCATCTACGACGAGGCCACGGGTCTTCCCGACGAGGGCATTCCCGCGGGCACGAAGTGGGAAGACGTCCCGCCGAACTGGACCTGCCCCGAGTGCGGGGCAAGGAAGGACGACTTCGAGATGGTCGCGTTCTGAGGAACGATTGCCATGCGCCTCCTCCACACGATGCTCCGCGTCGGCGACCTCGCCCGGTCGATCGACTTCTACACGAACGTGCTCGGCATGCGCGTGCTGCGCACGACCGATCGCCCCGACCAGAAATACTCGCTCGCCTTCGTCGGCTACGGCGACGAGCGCGAGCACGCGGTGCTCGAGCTCACCTACAACTATGGGGTCGACCGCTACGAGATCGGGACCGCCTACGGCCACGTCGCAATCGAGGTCGACGATGCGAGGGCCGCGTGCGAGGCGGTGAGGACGAAGGGCGGGAACGTCACGCGCGAGGCCGGCCCCGTCAAGGGCGGCACCACCGTCATCGCGTTCGTGCAGGATCCCGACGGCTACAAGATCGAACTGATCGAGAAGCACAAGTAGGGTCTGACCCTGCTTCCACTCGACCCGCGCTCAAGCAGGGTCTGACCCGACTTCCTGAGGTCTCTTCCTGGGGTCTGACCCTACTTCCTGCTGGGGTCTGACCCTACTTCCTGTGCAAGCAGGGTCTGACCCTACTTCCTGTGACCCTACTTCCTGCTGCTACAAGCAGGGTCTGACCCTACTTCCTGGAAGGGGTGCGACCCGAATGCCGGTTCGGGCGAACGCTGGCGCCTCGACCCCGATTTCACTTTCCCTCGCGCAGCAGCGCCCGGAGGTCGTGCGCGAGCACGTCGGGCGGCTGGCCGTGGCCTTCGTATACGCGCAGGCGGCCGGCGGGATCGAACACGAAGATGCCCGCCGAGTGGTCCACGGTGTAGGTCTCGGGCGTTCGGCCCGGCACCTTCTGGAAGATGATCCGGAACTCCTTCGCGACGGCCTCGGTCTGCGCCGCGTCGCCGCGCAGGCCCACGAAGCGCGGATCGAACGCGGGCACGTACTGCTTCAGGAGCTCCGCGGTGTCGCGCTCCGGGTCGACCGTCACGAACAGCGCCTGCACGCGGTCCGCGTCGGGTCCGAGCTGCTTCATCGCTTCGGCGAGCGTCGAGAGCGTCGTCGGGCAGACGTCCGGGCACTGCGTGTAGCCGAAGAACAGCACGACCGCCTTGCCGCGGTAGTCGGCGAGGGTGCGCGGCCTGCCTTCGAAGTCGACGAGCGCGAAGTCGCGCCCGAACGCGCTGCCGGTGACGTCCGATCCCTTGAACTTCGGCGCTTCCGGGCCGCAGCCGGAAAGCGCCAGCGCGGCGGCGACCAGCGCGAGAAGGACGCGGATCGCCCGGAACGGCGCGAGGCGCGCCGGAAGGAGAGACAGCGCGCTCGCGGGCAGGGACGGCACTCCGCTCGCCCCTAGCGCCAGTAGTGATCGACCAGCAGCGCGGAGAACAGCGCGGCCAGGTAGGCGATCGAATAGGCGAACGTCCTGCGCGCCAGCAGATCCGAGTAGCGGACGTGGAGCGCGATCGCGTAGGCGAGGAATACGCCGCCCAGGACCAGCGCGCTCGCAAGGTAGAGGAGGCCGCTCATGCGGATCGCGTAGGGCAGGAGCGTCACCGCGACCAGCGCGAACGTGTAGAGCACGATCATCAGGCGGGTGTAGCGCGATCCGTGCGTGACCGGCAGCATCGGCAGGCCGGCGCGCGCGTAGTCGGCCGTGCGGTAGAGCGCGAGCGACCAGAAGTGCGGCGGCGTCCAGACGAAGATGATCAGGAACAGGATCAGCGCCTCGGGCGCGACCTCGTTGGTGACCGCCGCCCAGCCCAGCACCGGCGGCATCGCGCCGGAGGCGCCGCCGATCACGATGTTCTGCGGCGTGGCGGGCTTGAGCAGCACCGTGTAGATGATCGCGTAACCGATGAACGTCGCCAGCGTGAGCCACATCGTCAGCGGATTGACCCACCGGCCGAGAATCAGGAGGCCCGCTCCGCCGACGAGCGACGCGAAGAGCAGCGTCTGCCGGGACGTCAGTTCGCCGGCGGGCAGCGGCCGCGCGCGGGTGCGCTGCATCTTCGCGTCGATCTTCTGCTCGACGAGGCAGTTGATCGCGGCTGCCGCGCCCGCGACGAGCGCGATGCCGACGGTCGCGGCGAAGACGACGGCCGGGTTCGGAAGGCCGGGCACCGCGAGGAACATCCCGATCACGGCGCAGAAGACGATGAGCGACACCACCCGCGGCTTGGCGAGCGCGAGGAATTGCTTCAGCCGGGTCTCGGCGAGGGCGAGGGCGGTCATCGTGGGTTCCGGCGGGACCGTGATTTTACCGCGTCGACGCGGCGCGCGTCCCGGCCGGCCCTTCCGGCGACAGGGGAATCGGGCTCATCCGATGCGCGACGCCTTGAGCAGGCGCGAAAGGTCGCGCGCGACGCCCCGGACGTCGGGATTCGCGGGCCAGGCGAGCACCTGGTTGCCGAGCGGGTCGACGAGGTAGATCGCGTCGGCGCCTCGCGGAAGGCGCTCGAGCACGCGCGGATCCGCGCGGACGACGGCAACGTCCGGGTGTTCCGCGGTCCGCGCGGCGGAAGGCGCGCCGTCGCCGGTCACGAGCCAGATCCGCGCGAGCCGCTCCTGCTCGCGCCCCTGCATCGTCCGCGCCTGGCGCGTCGCGTACAGCCGCGCAGCACACGGGTCGTCGCACTCGGCCGGCGCCACGACCACGATCGTCCAGTGGCCCTTCTCCCCGTCGAGCGTCCACCCGGAGCCGTCGGTGCGCGTTCCCGCGAGCGGGGGCGCCGGCTGCGTCGGCAGGAGCTCGCCGTAGTTGACCGACTGGCGGGCCGGCATCAGGTAGTAGGCGGTGTACGACGCGACGAGCGGCGCCGCGCACACCGCGAGGATGAGCCACAGCGTGCGCGTGCTCCGCTTTCCCGGCGCGGCCATCAGCGCCGTCCCCGCCCGCGCAGCCGGCGCCGCACCGCGAAGCCGATCCACAACCCGCCTGCGAGGGCGGCGAATGCGTACCACTGCATCATGTAGACGCGGTGCGTGTCCACGCCGGTGTCCGGCGCGGGCCAGGCGCGCGCGAGGCCGTCCGCCGGCGCGCCGGCCGCCTCCTGCTCGATCACGACGGGCATCAGCGGCAGCCCGCTGGCCGCCGCAAGGCGGGCCGGATCGAGGTTCTGCCACACGCGGCCGGCGCTCGCGCCCTCGCCCAGCTCGACGTAGCGCGTCGACGGCAGGGCTATCCGGCCGGTGACCGTCGCGGCGCCGGACGGCGCCGACACGTCGGGAACGCGCGACGCGCCGGTGGCGGCGGCGATCCAGCCGCGATCGACCAGCACGACACGGCCGTCGTCGAGCGCGAGCGGCGTGACGACGTGGAATCCCGCGCGCCCGCCCTGCACCTTGTTGTCGATCAGCACCTGGGCGTCGCCGCGCCATTCGCCCGAAAGCGTTACGCGGCGGTAGCGCCACTGCGACCAGTCGTCGACGCGCGGCAACGGCACGGCGGAAAGCGCCGCCGCGGCGTCGAGCTCGGCGCGCGCGGCCTCCTTCGCGTGCATCCGGTCTCGCTGCCAGTTGCCGGCCGAGACGAACAGCGCGATCGCCGCCGCGGTCACGATCGCGACGACCGCGCGCCACGCGGGCGATGCGCGCCGGTCGTCCGGGGCCTCGCGCGTCGGGAGGGCCGCCATCATCGGGAGTGCTAGACTGGTTTCGCGGCGCCCTCGCGCCCGCGCAGCATCATGAAGATCATCGTCATCCTCGGCCTCGTCGCCGTCGTCGTCGCGCTGTTCTCGGCGCTCGTCTTCCTCTACCGCGACCGCGGCGTCGGCCACCGCGTCGTCACCGCGCTCGCGATCCGCGTCGGTCTGTCGATCTCGCTCGTCGCGTTCCTGCTCGTCTCGTACTGGATGGGCTGGATCAGCCCGGGCGGCCTCCGTTAGCGCGCTCCCCGGCGGACCCTTCGCCGCCGCGCCCGCGGCCCGTCGCAGCCACGAAGCAAAAGGCCGCACGGTCGTCCCGTGCGGCCTCCGCTCGCGACGGGACCCGCGCTACATCCAGTACACCAGCACGAACAGCAGCAGCCACACCACGTCGACGAAGTGCCAGTACCAGGCGGAAGCCTCGAACGCGAAGTGGTGCTGCGCGTCGAAGTGGCCTTTCAGCACGCGGACGAGCATCACGGTCAGCATGATGGCGCCGATCGTCACGTGCGCGCCGTGGAAGCCGGTCAGCATGAAGAACGTCGAGCCGTAGACGCCGCTGGTGAGCTTCAGGTTGAGCTCGTGGTACGCGTGGACGTACTCGTAGATCTGGAAGCCGAGGAAGGTGAAGCCCAGGCAGATCGTGAGGAACAGCCACAGCGTGAGCACGCCCCGGTTGCCCGCCTTGAGACCGTGGTGCGCGATCGTCAGCGTGACGCCCGACGTGAGCAGGATGATCGTGTTGAGGAGCGGGATCCCGATCGCGCCCATCGGCGTGAACTTCTCGGCCACGTAGGGGCCGGCGGTCGGCCACTGGGACGCGAAGTCGGGCCAGAGCGTGTTGCCGGTGATCGATCCGGCGCCCAGATCCGGGACCGAGAGATTCCTGATGTAGAACAGCGCGCCGAAGAACGCCGCGAAGAACATCACCTCGCTGAAGATGAACCAGCTCATGCTCCAGCGGAACGACAGGTCGACGCGCCTGCTGTAGAGCCGCGCCTCGGATTCGCCGATGACCGTGCCGAACCAGCCGAACAGCATCACCACGAGGGTCACGAAGCCGGCCCCGACCATCCACGGGCCGGCGCCGACG
>JAKLIE010000151.1 GCA_022709775.1 Pseudomonadota bacterium | reverse complement strand
CGCGGGTGTAGCTCAATGGTAGAGCAGAGGCTTCCCAAGCCTACGACGAGGGTTCGATTCCCTTCACCCGCTCCAGCGGCCGCGTCGCCGGTCCCGGCGCCCCGGGTCGGTCGCTCCCACGGGTTCCCGGTCCCGCGACCGAAGGCTTGCGCGATGTCCGTCCCGATCCTCGCCGCGCTCGGCGCGATCCTGCTGTGGGGAACGCTCGCCGCGCTCGGCGCGTCGCTCGGCCATCTGCCGCCCTTCCTGCTGACCGGGCTCGCGCTCGCGATCGGGAGCCTGCCGGGGCTCGCGCGTGTCCGCACCTGGAAGGTGCCCGCGTCTACGCTTGCGCTCGGCGTATCCGGCCTCTTCGGCTTCCATTTCCTGCTGTTCATGGCGCTGAGGCTCGCGCCGCCGGTCGAGGCGAATCTCGTCAACTACCTGTGGCCGCTCCTGATCGTTCTGCTCACGCCGGTGCTGCTGCCCGGCTGGCGGCTGGAGCGTCGCCATGTCGTGGCTGCGGGGATCGGATTCCTCGGCGCAGCGATCGCGATCGGCGCGTCGCCCTCGCCGGTCGACATGCGCGCGGCGACGGGGTTCGTGCTCGCCGCGTGCTCGGCGTCGACATGGGCGGTGTTCTCGCTCGCGGTGCGCCGCGTCGCGCCTTTCCCGTCGTGGGCGATCGGCGGGTTCGCCGCCACGTCGGGCGCGCTCGCGCTCGCGTGCCACGCGCTGTTCGAGCCGCGCGCCGAGATCGCGGGCGGCGACTGGGCGCGGCTCGTCGCACTGGGGCTGGGACCGATGGGCGCCGCGTTCTATCTGTGGGACTACGCGATCAAGCGCGGCGATCCCCGCGTCATCGGCACGCTCGCCTACGCAACGCCGGTGCTGTCGACCGCAGTGCTCGCGCTCGCGACCGGGCGCTCGTGGTCGTGGTCGCTCGGACTCGCGACGCTGCTCGTCGCCGGCGGAGCCGCGATCGCGTTGCGCTCGGGCGGACGCAGGGGATGATCCGGTCGACGATCAGGGCCGGATGTACGCCCAGCCCTGCTGCTGGCGCTGCATGAGCTCGACGACGCCCGCGGGCACGTATCCGATGCCCGCGAGCATGTCGTCCTTCCTGATCTTCTGGTTGGTCATCGTGTTCTCGCATGCGATGACCTGGATCCCCGACGCCAACGCGTCGCGTACGCGGTTGCTGATCGTCGCATCCGCCTTGAGCATGCCGATTCCGGGTCCGTAGGCGACGATCTCGATCGCGACGTTGCTCGCGCCGAGATCGGTCTGCACGTTCTTCGCGTTGTTGAGCGCGAGGTTCCACTTGGCGGGCTCGGCGTCGCTGACCTGGATCACGAGCTTGTTGGCCGGCAGTTCGGCCTGCTTTGCTCCGGTCGCACAACCGCCGACGGCGAGCGTCAGCGCGACGACCACCGGGACGGCGAACGCAGAGATCTTCATGGCGGATTCCTTGCCTCGGAGAATGGGCCGGCCGAGCATTATGCGCCGCGCGGCCCTTCGGTCAACCGGGGATCCGGGCGGACGCAGGCCGCCCCGCGCGACGGAGCGATGCAGTAAGATCGCGCGCATTCCCGTGGGCGCGCGCCGCGCCGACTCGGATCCCTCGATGGCGCCCCCGCTGCCCCACTGCGTGCCCCGACCCGCGACGCCCGCCGTCGCGCCGCGCGCGTCCCGCTCCGGCAGGATCGGCGTCTGATGCCGGCTCACGCGCACGTCCCGGTCCGCGCGGTGTTGCTGATCTGCGCGGCGACCCTCTGCTTCGCGTCCCTCGACACGGCGATCAAATACCTGTCCGCGCGATACCCGGTGCCGCTGCTCGTCTGGGCGCGCTGGACGATCCAGGCACTCGCGATCGTCGCCTGGCTCGCGCCGCGGCGCGGCCTGTCGTTCGTCCGGACCGCCCACCTCCGACGCAACCTCGTGCGCGGCGCGGTGCTGATCGGCTCGTCGATCTGCTTCGTGTACGCGCTGCGCGACCTGCCGCTCGCGGACGTGACCGCGCTCAACTACTCGACGCCGATGATGGTCGTCGTGCTGGCCGTGGTCGTCCTCGGCGAGCGGCTGACGCCCGCCCGCGTCGCCTTCGTGCTTGCTGGCGTGATCGGGATGCTGCTGATCGTGCGGCCCGGCACCGACGTGTTCCGCGGCGCTTCGCTCCTCGCGCTCGCGTCGGCGGCCTTCTACGCGACGTTCCAGATCATGACGCGTCGGATGGCGGACGAGGACCCGGGCGTGCTGCTGTTCTATCCCGCCCTCGTCGGCACGGTCGCGATGAGCGTCGCGCTCCTGTTCTCGCTGGAGGCGATCGTCGCGATGCCGTGGATGCACGTGGCGATGGTCGTCGTCGGCGGCATGGTAGGGACGCTCGGCCACCTGCTGTTCATCCTCGCGTTCCAGCGCGGCGCCGCCTCGGCGCTCACGCCGTTCACCTATGTGCACCTCGTGTGGGCGACGCTGATCGGCTGGATAGCGTTCGGAACGTTCCCGGACGGCTACGCGCTCGCCGGCATGGCGATCATCGCCGGCGCAGGGCTGCTGATCACGCTGCACGAGCGGCGGCGCGCGCAGGCTTCGCCCGCGCCTCCGGCGGGCGAATGACGTAGAATCGGTCGCCGCTCCGGCGTACGACCGGGATGGCGTCCGTCCGACCTCGCCACCCGTCCACGGAACCTCCATGAACACGAAACAACGCATCGGGATCGTCGGCGCCGGCCTGATGGGCCATGGCATCGCGAAGAACCTGGTCGAGAAGGGCTTCCCGCTCGCGGTGCGAGGGCACCGGAACCGCGCGCCGATAGACGACCTGGTCAGACGGGGCGCGATCGAGGTGAAGACGAACGCGGAACTCGCGCGCGCGTCCGAGATCGTGATCCTGTGCGTCACCGGAGCGCCGCAGGTCGAGGAGGTGATCTTCGGCGCCGACGGCATCGCGGGCGCCGCGAGTCCGGGCACGATCGTCGTCGACACGTCGACGAGCGAGCCCGCGACGACCGCGAAGGTGCGAGAGGCGCTCGCGAAGCAGGACGTCCGGTTCGTCGACGCGCCGCTCGCGCGCACGCCGGTCGAGGCCGAGCAGGGGCGGCTCAACACGATGGTCGGCGCCGACGACGCGACGTTCGCGGAACTGAAGCCCGTGTTCGCCGCCTACTGCGAGAACATCGTCCACGCCGGTCCGCCGGGGCACGGCATCGTCCTCAAGCTCATCAACAACTTCATCGCGCAGGCCATCTGCACGGCAACCGCCGAAGCGCTCGCGACCGCGGCGAAGTCGGGGCTCTCGATCAGGAAGCTGCACGAGGTGATCTCGGCCGGGGCCGTCAACTCGGGGCTGTTCCAGATGATCGTGGGCAGGATGCTCGAGGGCGGCGACCTCGCCGGCCTCAAGTTCACGATCGTGAACGCCACGAAGGACCTCCGCTACTACACGCACTTCACCGAGTCGATGATGATCCCGTCGGTGATGGGCGAGGCGGTGCACCAGAGCCTCGTCACTGCGAATGCGCTGGGCTTCGGCGACAAGTACGTGCCGTCGCTCGTCGAGGCGCAGGAGAAGCTGGCGGGCGTGGCGATCGTCCCGCACACCTGACGCAAACCGGGGTCAGATTTGAATCTGACCCCGGTTTGGAACGCATGACCACGCCCGCCGCCTACCTCGACTTCGCGTACCGCACGGCGCTCGCTGCAGGCGAGGTGACGCTGCCGCACTTTCGCGTGCCGATCCCGGTCGTCGACAAGGGCGTAGGCGGCTACGACCCGGTCACCGCCGCCGACCGCGACGCCGAGGCCGTGATCCGCGCGGAGATCGCGAAGGCTTTCCCCGAGCACGGCATCCGCGGCGAGGAGCACGGCCACGAGCCGGGCCGTTCGCCGCTCACCTGGGTGATCGACCCGATCGACGGCACGCGCAGCTTCATCACCGGACAGCTCCACTGGGGCATGCTCGTCGCGCTGAACGACGGCGAGCGCGTCCTGTGCGGCCTCGCGCACCAGCCGTTCGTCGGCGAGACGTTCCTCGCGGTCGCGGGCGGGCCGTCGCGCTGGCGGCGCGGAGCGGAGGAGCGCACGCTGGCGACGCGCCGCTGCCCCGAGGTCGCCGATGCGATCGTCGCGTGCACGACGCCGGACATGTTCGCGACGCCGCAGTCGCTCGCCGCGTTCGAGCGCGTGCGCGCGAGGGCGAAGCTCACGCGATTCGGCGGCGACTGCTACGCCTACTGCCTGCTCGCGATGGGGCTGATCGACGTCGTGATCGAGTCGTCGCTGAAGGCGTGGGACGTGCAGGCCCTGATCCCGATCGTCGAGGGCGCGGGCGGCACGCTCACCGCCTGGGACGGCGGTCGCTGCGACGAGGGCGGCGACGTCGTCGCGTGCGGCGACCCCGCGCTCGCGCCGACGGTGCGGGCGCTCCTCGCCGGCCGCTGATCCGCGCGATGCGATTCCTGGTCCTCGGCGGCACGCGCTTCCTGGGTCGGCACCTGGTCGATGCGGCGGTCGAGCGCGGGCACACGGTTACGACGTTCACGCGCGGCAAGTCGCGGACGCACGAGCACGCGGCGGTATTGCCGCTGGGCGGCGACCGCGATCCGGAGAAGGGGCGGGGACTCGCCGCGCTCGCGTCGGGCGAGTGGGACGCCGCGTTCGACCTCTCGGGCTACGTGCCGCGCATCGTCGACGCGTCGTGCGAGCTCCTCTCCTCGCGCGTGCGCCGCTACGTATTCGTCTCGTCGCTGTCCGTGTACGCGGACACGAGCCGGCCCGGCACGACCGAGGACGCCGCGCGCGCCAGGCTTCCCGACCCGGCCAGCGAGGACACTTCCGCGCACTACGGCGCGCTCAAGGCTGCGTGCGAGGACCGCGTCGCCGCGCGCTACGGCCCGCGGGCGACCGTCGTCCGGCCGGGCCTCATCGTCGGGCCGCACGATCCCACCGACCGCTTCCCGTACTGGGTCGCGCGCTTCACGCAGCCGCACGTCCTGGGCGAGCGGGACGAGGAGGCTGCGGTTCCCGCGCCCCGCGGGCGGCCGATCCAGATCATCGACGCGCGCGACCTCGCGCAGTGGATGGTCACGCTCGCCGAGCGCGACGTCGCCGGCACCTACAACGCGGTGAGCCCCGCGGGCGAGTTCACGATGGAGGGGCTCGTCGACGCGCTGCTCCAGTGTGCCGCGCGCGACGGCGTCGGTCCGACGCCGGTGTGGATCGAGCCCGACATCCTGAAGAAGTCCGGCATCGAGCCGTGGACCGAGCTGCCGCTCTGGCTCCCCGACGAACCGGAGTACGCGGGATTCTTCTCGGTCGACCAATCGCGGGCCCGCGAGACCGGGCTCGTCGCGCGGCCGCTCACCGACACCATCTCCGATACGGCCGCGTGGCTCGGCGGCAAGTGGCGCCCCGACGCGTGGCAGCACGCCCTGTCGGTCGAGCGCGAGCGGCGCCTGGTGGCCGTGCAGGCCGACCGGGGCTGATCGCAGGGCCCGGCATTCGCGATCGAACGGTCGCGCGTTTCGCCGAATGGACCTGATCCGCAAGGCGTACTGGTCGGCGTTCACCGCGTGGCACGCGAGGCGCGAGCGTACGCTGCCGTGGTGGCCGGCCGGGCGGCTCGCCG
>JAKLIE010000150.1 GCA_022709775.1 Pseudomonadota bacterium | reverse complement strand
GCTTGCCGCCGCGCTCCTCGTCGCGGCGGCGCTGCCCGGCCATGCGCTGGCGCTGTCCGCCGACCTCGTGCTGAAGCTCGGCGCCGGCGACGGCGACGAGCGGAGCGAGGCGGTGCGGGCGCTGTCCGCCACGCAGGATCCGGCCGCGCGGACGCTCATCGAGGCGTTGCTCGCCGGAACGGTGCAGGCGTCGGCCTCCGCGCAGAAGGTATTCGTCGTCGCCGACGGCAAGGCCACCGACGCGGCGACCGGCGAGCCGGTCGCCGCCGTGCCCTCCGACGCCGAGGACGTCGTCGTGAACAACCGCCTGCGTCGCGAGCTCCAGACCGGGCTCGCGGCGTTCGCGCTTGCCGCGCCGGACGCGGGCGAGCGCTCGCGGGCGATCGCCGCGCTCGAGCAGGATCCGCAGGCGGCGGACGACGCCGTCGTCGCCGCCGCGATCGCCCGGGAGACGGACCCCGGGCTCAGGGCGAGGCTCGGGCTGGTGCAGGCGGCCGCCGCGTTGTCGGGCGCCGACCGTGCGAGGCGGCTCGAGGCGATCGGCCGGCTCGCAGAGAGCCGGTCGCCCGCGACCAGGCTCCTGCTCCTTCCGCTCGTCGAGAAGAACCCCGACGGAACGTTCAGGGAAGGCGACGCCGAGCTGCGCGCCGCGGCGAAGGCCGCGATCGAGGCGATCGACGGGCGCGGTCGCGCCGGAGCGATCGCCGGCTCGGTGTTCTCGGGCGTGAGCCTCGGCAGCGTGCTGCTGCTCGCCGCGCTCGGGCTCGCGATCACCTACGGTCTCATGGGCGTCATCAACATGGCGCACGGCGAACTGCTGATGATCGGCGCCTACGCGACCTGGCTCGTGCAGGGCTGGTTCCGAACGCACCTGCCCGGAGCGGTCGACTGGTACCTCGCCGCCGCGATTCCCGTCGCATTCGCCAGCGCGGCGCTCGTGGGTGTCGCGATCGAACGCACGGTGATCCGTTTCCTCTACGGCCGTCCGCTCGAGACGCTGCTCGCGACGTTCGGCCTGAGCCTCGTGCTGATCCAGCTCGTGCGCACGGTGTTCGGCGCGCAGAACGTCGAGGTCGCGAACCCGTCGTGGATGAGCGGCGGCATCGCGATCGCGTCGAACGTGACGCTGCCCTGGAACCGCCTCTACATCATCGCGTTCTCGGCGCTGGTCGTCGCGGGCGTGTGGGCGATCCTCAACCTGACGCGCCTGGGCCTGTTCGTGCGCGCCGTGACGCAGAACCGGGCGATGGCCTCGTGCGTCGGCGTGCCGACGCGGCGCGTCGACACGCTCGCCTTCGGGCTCGGCAGCGGCGTCGCCGGTCTCGGCGGCTGCGCGCTGTCGCAGGTCGGCAACGTCGGTCCCGACCTCGGGCAGGCGTTCATCATCGACTCGTTCATGGCCGTCGTGCTGGGAGGGGTGGGCCAGCTCGCCGGAACCGTCGTCGGCTCGCTGGGCCTGGGCGTCGTCTCGAAGTTCCTCGAACCGATCTCCGGCGCCGTGCTCGCGAAGATCATCGTCCTCGCGATGATCGTGCTGTTCATCCAGCGGCGGCCGCAGGGGCTGTTCGCGCTAAAGGGCCGGTCGGCCGACGCGTGAACGGACGATGAACGCGCTCGCCGATCTCGTCGCCGCGCCGACGCGCCTCGTCGCACCGCCGCGTCCCTCGCTGTTCTCGCGCACCGGATGGGCGGTGCTCGCGGCCGCGACGGCCGTGAACTGCGTGCTCGTGCCGCTCGCGGCGCTGGCGCTGCCCGCGGACAGCCCGTTCGCGCTGTCCGCGTACTGGCTCACGCTCGGGGGCAGGATCATGTGCTACGCGCTCGCGGCGGTCGCGCTCGACCTCGTCTGGGGCTACTGCGGCGTGCTCTCGCTCGGCCACGGCCTCTACTTCGCGCTGGGCGGCTACGCGATGGGCATGTACCTGATGCGCCAGATCGGACGCGACGGCGTCTACGGCAGCGACCTGCCGGACTTCATGGTGTTCCTCGACTGGAAGTCGCTGCCGTGGTTCTGGCAGGGCTCGGACTCGTTCCTGTGGGCGCTCGCGATGATCGTGCTGGTGCCGGGCGTCGTCGCCTTCGTGTTCGGCTGGTTCGCGTTCCGCTCGCGCGTCAAGGGCGTCTACCTGTCGATCATCACGCAGGCGTTCACCTACGCCGCGATGCTGCTGTTCTTCCGCAACGACACCGGCTTCGGCGGCAACAACGGCTTCACCGATTTCAAGCGCATCCTCGGGTTCCCGATCGCCGCCATCGAGACGCGCGTCGTGCTGTTCGTGCTCACCGGGATCGCGCTCGCGGCGGGACTGGTCGCGTGCCGCGCGATCGTGCGCTCGAAGCTCGGGCGCGTCGTGTCCGCGATCCGGGACGCCGAGACGCGCGTGCGCTTCACCGGCTACGACCCGCTTCCCTACAAGCTGTTCGTCTGGACGGTCTCCGCGGTGCTGTGCGGCATCGCCGGCGCGCTCTACGTCCCGCAGGTGGGCATCATCAATCCTAGCGAGATGGCGCCCGCGCAGTCGATCGAGATGGTGATCTGGGTCGCGATGGGCGGACGGGGCACGCTGGCGGGGCCGGTCGCGGGCGCCGCGATCGTGAGCGGCGCGAAGAGCTACTTCACCGCCGCGTTCCCGGAGTTCTGGCTGTTCTTCCTCGGCGCGCTGTTCGTCGCCGTGACGCTCTTCCTGCCGCGCGGCGTGGCGGGGCTGTTCGCGAGGCGGGAGCGGTGAGCGCGCTTCCCTCGACGCGTCCCGCGTCCGACGCAGGCGCCGCGGGCAGCGGCTTCGCGGGCTACGGCCACGTCCTGCACGAGGGCGAGGTCGACGTCTCGCACCGCGTGATCCTGTACCTCGACGGCGTGTCGGTGAGCTTCGACGGGTTCAGGGCGCTGAACGACCTCTCGCTCGCGATCGACGACGGCGAGCTGCGATGCGTGATCGGGCCCAACGGCGCCGGCAAGACGACGATGATGGACGTGATCACCGGCAGGACGCGCCCCGACGAGGGTCGCGTCTTCTTCGGCCAGACGATCGACCTCCTGCGCATGAACGAGAGCGCGATCGCGCGCGGCGGCATCGGGCGCAAGTTCCAGAAGCCCACGGTGTTCGAGCAGCACACGGTCTGGGAGAACCTCGAGCTCGCGCTGAAGGGCGACCGCCGCTGGTGGCGGAGCCTTTCCTGGCGCACGACGCTCGACGAAGCGCGGCGCATCGACGAGCTGCTCGCGACGGTCCAGCTCGAGGACGAGGCGCATCGTCCCGCGGGGATGCTCGCGCACGGGCAGAAGCAGCGGCTCGAGATCGGCATCCTGCTCGCGCAGGAGCCGCGCCTGCTGCTGCTCGACGAGCCGGTCGCCGGCATGACCGACGAGGAGACCGAGCGGCTCGCCGACCTGCTCGTCGCGCTCGAGGGCCGCCAGTCGATCGTCGTCGTCGAGCACGACATGGCGTTCGTCGCGCGCATCGCGAAGCGCGTGACCGTGCTGCACGAGGGCGGCGCCCTCGCCGAGGGCACGCTCGACGAAGTGCGGGCGAACGAGGCGGTGGTCGAGGTCTACCTCGGCCGCTGACGCGGATACCCATGCTCGACGTCTGCGACCTGCACCAGTACTACGGCGGCAGCCACATCCTGCGCGGCGTCTCGCTCGTCGCGAAGGCCGGCGAGGTCACCGCGCTGCTCGGCCGCAACGGCGTGGGCAAGACGACGTTCCTGCGCTGCCTGATGGGACTCGTCCCTGCGCGGTCGGGCGAGATCGCGTGGAACGGCGAGCGGCTCGACGGCCGGCGCCCCGAGGAGCGCGTCGCGCGCGGCTTCGGCTACGTCCCGCAGGGGCGCGAGATCTTCCCGCGGCTCACCGTCGAGGAAAACCTGCGCATCGGTGCGGCGAGCCGCGGGAACGACGAGATCCCGATGTGGATCGACGAGCTGTTCCCGGTGCTGAGGTCGATGCGCGCGCGTCGCGGGGGCGACCTCTCCGGCGGCCAGCAGCAGCAGCTCGCGATCGGCCGCGCGCTGATGGGCGCGCCGAAGCTCCTGATCCTCGACGAGCCGACCGAGGGCATCCAGCCGTCGATCATCGAGGACATCGGCCGGGTGATCCGCCGGCTCGCGAGCGAGCGCGGCCTCGCGATCCTGCTGGTCGAGCAGTACTACGACTTCGCGAAGCGTATCGCCGACACCTACGCGGTGATGAGCCGGGGCGAGATCGTCGCATCGGGTCCCGCGTCCGGGATGGACGACGAGAACGTGCGGGGGCTGATCGCGGTGTAGCGGGGCAGAGACGACGGCCGGGGCGCCGGCGCGCACCGGCGTTTCACGTCGGATCCACCCACCGCTTGCTCCGCTCGACTGCCTTTCCCCACGCAGCGAGCAGCTCGGCCACGCGGTCGCCCGGCATCGACGGCTCGAACGCCCGATCGACCCGCCAGTTCGCGGCGACCTCGGCCGCGTCCTTCCAGTAGCCGACCGCGAGTCCGGCGAGGTAGGCGGCCCCGAGCGCGGTCGTCTCGAGCACCTGCGGGCGCACGACCGGCACGCCGAGGACGTCGGCCTGGAACTGCATCAGCAGGTCGTTCGCCGCCGCCCCGCCGTCGACGCGCAGGCCCGCGAGCGTGATGCCCGCGTCGCGCTGCATCGCGTCGAGCACGTCGCGGCTCTGCAGCGCGATCGATTCGAGCGCGGCGCGCGCGAGGTGCCCGCCGGTCGCGCCGCGCGTGAGTCCGAAGATCGAGCCGCGCGCGTAGGGATCCCAGTGAGGTGCCCCCAGTCCCGCGAACGCCGGCACGAGGTAGACGCCGCCGTTGTCGGGCACGCTCGCCGCGAGCGCCTCGACCTCGTGCGCGGACCGGATGATCCCGAGCCCGTCGCGCAGCCACTGGACGACCGCGCCGCCGATGAACACCGAGCCCTCGAGCGCGTAGTCGGTCCGACCGTCGCGCGTCCACGCCACGGTCGTGAGCAGGTTGTTGGCCGACGCGACCGCGTTCGCGCCCGTGTTCATCAGCAGGAAGCAGCCGGTGCCGTAGGTGTTCTTCGCGAGTCCCGGCGCGTGGCACGCCTGGCCGAACAGCGCGGCCTGCTGGTCGCCCGCGATGCCCGCGATCGGGACCTCGACGCCGTCGATCGTCGTCGTGCCGCACACGCCCGACGACGGCACGATCGCCGGCAGCACTTCGCGCGGCACGTCGAGCCACGCGCACAGCTCGTCGTCCCAGTCGCCGCGGTGGATGTCGTAGAGCAGCGTGCGGCTCGCGTTCGACGGGTCGGTCGCGTGCACGCGACCGCCGGTCAGGTTCCAGACGAGCCAGCTGTCGATCGTCCCGAACGCGAGCTCGCCGCGGCGCGCCCGATCGCGGGCGGCCGGCACGTGGTCGAGCAGCCACTCGAGCTTGGTGCCGGAGAAGTACGCGTCGAGCACGAGGCCGGTCTTCGCGAGGAACGCCGGCGCGTGGCCCGCCGCGCGCAGGGCGTCGCAGCGGGGCGCGGTGCGGCGATCCTGCCAGACGATCGCGTGGGCGACCGGGTGGCCGCTCGCGCGCTCCCAGAGGACCGTCGTCTCGCGCTGGTTGGTGATGCCGATCGCCGCGACGTCGCGCGCGGCGATGCCTGCCTTC
>JAKLIE010000015.1 GCA_022709775.1 Pseudomonadota bacterium | reverse complement strand
TTCCGCGATCTCGATGATCGAGATGTCGAACGTGCCGCCGCCGAGGTCGTAGACCGCGATCTTGCGGTCGCCCTCCCTCTTGTCGAGCCCGAACGCGAGCGCGGCCGCCGTGGGCTCGTTGATGATGCGCTTGACCTCGAGACCCGCGATCTTCCCCGCGTCCTTGGTCGCCTGGCGCTGCGAGTCGTTGAAGTAGGCCGGGACCGTGATGACGGCCTCGGTGACTTCCTCGCCGAGGTAGTCCTCGGCGGTCTTCTTCATCTTGCGAAGGATCTCGGCGGACACCTGCTGCGACGCGATCTTCTTGCCGCGCACCTCGACCCACGCGTCGCCGTTATCCGCCTTGACGATCCTGTAGGGCATGAGCCCGATGTCCTTCTGGACTTCCTTCTCCTCGAACCGGCGGCCGATCAGGCGCTTCACCGCGAAGACCGTGTTGCGCGCGTTCGTGACCGCCTGGCGCTTGGCCGGCGCGCCGACGAGGATCTCGCCGTCGTCCGCGTAGGCGACGACCGAGGGCGTCGTGCGCGCGCCTTCCGAGTTCTCGATCACCTTCGTCTGGCCGCCTTCCACGATGGCGACGCAGCTGTTGGTGGTTCCGAGGTCGATTCCGATCATCTTGGCCATGGGTGGCTCCGTGCTTGAAATGCTCTTGTCGTGAAAGTGGGGGTAGGGGCCGTCAACTCAAGCCGCGTCGCTGCCTTCGGCGGCGGCGCCGTGGGTCTCGCCGGGGCCGCTCGACACCGCGACGAGGGCGGGCCGCAGGACGCGATCGTGGAGCAGGTAGCCCTTCTGGAACACCTGCACGACGGTCTGGGCCGGCTTCGACGACGGGATCATCGCCATGGCCTGGTGCCGGTTCGGGTCGAACTTCTCGCCCGCCGGATCGAGCGGCGCGATGGAGGTCCTGTCGAAGGCCGCCACGAGCGCCTTGAGCGTCAGCTCGACACCTTCGCGCAGCTGCTCGGGGGTGGCGTGGCCGGTCGAGAGCGTCTGCTCGAGCGCGTCGCGGACCGCGAGGAGCTCGGACGCGAATCGCTCCACCGCGAACTTGTGCGCGCGGGCGACGTCGGATTGGCCCATGCGGCGGACGTTCTCGGTTTCGGCCTTGGCCCGAAGCCACGCGTCCTTCAGGTCGGCGACCTCGGTCTCGGCCTTCTTCAGGATCTGGGCCAGATCCGGCGCGGGGTCGGCCGGGGCGGCGTCGGTGACCCGGTCGATGCCGGGCTGCTCGCCGGCGGGGTTCGGGGTGTCGGTTCCAGTCATGCGTCGTCAGGTCTCGGATTGCAAAGACAATTCAAGAATCATGGGGACGAACGACGGGGATTCAACCCCCGGGGCGTGCCGCGCGCGTCGGGCGGTCGGGGTCGCCCCGCGGGCGGAGGCCGGCCGCGATTCAGCGCGCCGGCGCGGTCGGAAGCGCAGGCGCCAGCACTCGGATCGCGTGGACCGCCTCCCGTCCGGCCCCGCCGGTCCGCGTCCCGTCCGCGATCTGGTGGCGGCAGCTCGTGCCGTCGGCCACGATCAGCGTGTCGGCGTCCGCCCCCCGCACCGCGGGCAGGAGCGAGAGCTCGGCCATCCGCATCGACAGCTCGTGGTGCTCGGCCTCGAAGCCGAAGCTGCCGGCCATGCCGCAGCAGCTCGACTCGACGACGTCCACCGCGAGCCCCGGGACGAGCTTCAGCATCGCGACGGTCGGCGACAGCGCATCGAACGCCTTCTGGTGGCAATGGCCGTGCACCAGCGCGCGACTCTGCGGGATCGACCCGAGCGGCAGGCGCAGGCGGCCGGCGGCGTGCTCGCGTGCGAGGAATTCCTCGACCAACATCGCCCGGTCGGCGAGCCGCGCCGCCGCGTCGCCGAACCCCATCGCGAGGAACTCGTCGCGCAGCGACAGGAGGCAGGACGGCTCGAGACCGACGATCGCTGCGCCCTTCGCCACGTGCGGCGAGAGCGCGTCGACCATGCGCCGCGCCTCGCCCTTCGCCTCGTCGACGAGCCCCGCGCCGAGAAAGGTCCGGCCGCAGCACAACGGACGCGAGGGCTCCGCATCGCCCTCCGCCGCGCGGGCGATCGCCACGCGACGGCCCGCCGCCCGCAGCACCGCGAGCGCGGCGTGCGCGTTCTCCGGCTCGAAGCGGTCGGTGAACGTGTCGACGAACAGCACGACGTCGGGACGCTCGTCGTCGCGCGCCGCAGCCGAAGCGAGGAAGGTATCGCGCCGCCAGCGCGGCAGCGTGCGCTTCGCCGAGATTCCGGCGATCCGCTCCGACAGCCACGCCCCGCCGGGAATCGTGTCGCGCAGGTTCGCGAGCCACGGCAGGCGCGACGCCCACGGCGCCCAGCGCGGAAGCGACGCGATAACCCGGTCGCGCAGCGCGAGCCCGTGTCTGCGCTGCCAATGGTGCCGGAACTCGACCTTCATCCGGGCCATGTCGACGCCGGTCGGACATTCGCGGCGGCAGCCCTTGCAGCTCACGCACAGGTCGAGCGCCTCGCGCACCTCGGTCGACGCGACGTCCGGGCCGAACCGGCCCGCGAGCGCGAGGCGCAGCGTGTTCGCGCGACCCCGGGTCAGGTGCCGCTCTTCGCGCGTGACGCGGAAGCTGGGACACATCGTGCCCGCGTCGAACTTGCGGCAGTGGCCGTTGTTGTTGCACATCTCGACGGCCTTGGCGAAGCCGCGCGCCGGGTCGCCTCCGGTGCCGGGCGCCGTCTGCGCGCCGGTCGCCGCGTCGCCGTGCACGTCCCAGGCCGACCAGTCGAGGCCGGTGGCGACCGGCAGCGTCGCGTGTCCCGGCGGAAAGCGGAACAGCGACGCGTCGTCCATCTTCGTCGGGCGCACGATCTTGCCCGGATTCATGAGCCCGTCCGGGTCGAACAGCGCCTTCACCTCCTCGAACGCGCGCACGAGGCGCGGCCCGAACTGCCACGCGACCCACTCGCTGCGAACGAGCCCGTCGCCGTGCTCGCCCGAGTACGCGCCCTTGTACTCGCGCACCATCGCGGAGGCTTCCTCCGCGATCGCGCGCATCTTCGCCGCGCCGTCGCGGCGCATGTCGAGGATCGGCCGCACGTGCAGCGTGCCGACCGAGGCGTGCGCGTACCAGGTCCCTCGCGTGCCGTGCTTCTCGAACACGCGCGTCAGCCGGTCGACGTACTCGGCGAGATGCGGAAGCGGCACGGCGCAGTCCTCGATGAACGAGACCGGCTTGCCGTCGCCCTTCATGCTCATCATGATGTTGAGGCCGGCCTTGCGCACCTCCCACAGCGCCTTCTGCGCCGACGCGTCGGTCATGCGCACGACCGACCCCGGCAGGCCGAGGTCGCCCATCGCCTCGGCCAGGCGATCGAGCCGGCGGCGCGGCCCGTCGGCCTCGTCGCCGAGGAACTCGACCAGGAGGATCGCGTCGGGCTCGCCGATGAGCGCCGCGTCGATCACCGGGCGGAACGCCGGGTTGCCCCGCGCGAGCCCGATCATCGTCCGGTCGACGAGTTCGACGGCCGCAGGCGCGAGCTTTGCGATGTGCTGCGCGGACTCCATCGCCCGGTAGAGCGACGGGAAATTCACGACGCCGAGCGCCCGGTGCGCGGGCAGCGGCGCGAGCTTGAGCGTGATCGTGCGCGTCCACGCGAGCGTGCCCTCGCTGCCGACCAGCAGGTGCGCGTAGTTGACGCTTCCGTCCTCCGTGTACGGCCGTTCGCTCCGCGGATGGAAGATGTCGAGGTTGTAGCCGCCGACCCGCCTGAGGACGCGGGGCACCTTCGCCGCGATCTCGTCGCGCTCGCGTTCGCCGATCGCGCGCAGGCGCTCGACGAGCGTCTGCACGCGAGGCGGCGCGCCGTGCATCGCCGCCCCGTTCCCGAAGGTCGCCTCGGTGCCGTCGGCGAGCAGCGCGTCGATCGCGAGCACGTTGTGCACCATGTTGCCGAACGCGATCGACCGCGAGCCGCAGGAATTGTTGCCGGCCATGCCGCCCAGCGTGCACTGCGCCGACGTGCTGACGTCGACCGGGAACCAGAGCCCGTGCGGCTTGAGCCATGCGTTGAGCGCATCGAGGACGATGCCCGGCTCGACGGTGACCGTGAGCGCCTCCTTGTCGAAGGCCACGACGCCTGCGAGCGACTTGCTGTGGTCGACGACGAGCGCCCGGCCCACGGTCTGGCCGCACTGCGAGCTGCCGGCGCCGCGCGGCAACATCGGGATGCGGAGCTCGCGGCAGACGTCGAACGCGGCGCGCACGTCCTCGTGCGACGCGGGGACGAGCACGCCGACCGGCTCGACCTGGTAGATCGACGCGTCGGTCGAGTAGCGCCCGCGCGACGCTCGGTCGAAGAGGACCTCGCCGCGGACCGCGCCGCGCAGCCTGCGCTCGAGGTCGCCGCCCCCGCCGGAACCATGCAGCACGACCGGCTGTGGCAGCGGCGCGTTCATGCGCTCGCGCCCTCGCCGCCGAGGCCTTCGAGCACGGCGTCGCACTTGCGGGCGAGGTGACCGCGCAGCAGGACCGCGAGCCCCACGCCGTCGCGCCGTTCGAGCAGCTCCACCATCTCGACGTGCTCGCGCGCCGCGAGATCCCATTTCGCGCGGTCGAAGTTCGACCGGAAGCGCAGGTTCTGGATGCGAGCGTTGAGCGACTGGTAGGTCCGGCGCAGCATCCCGTTGTCCGCGGCGAGCGCGATGCGGTCGTGGATCGCGCGGTTGATCCGGTAGTACGCGGGCAGGTCGCTCCGCGCGTGGCAGGCGAGCATCTCGAACGTGAGCGCCTTCAGCTCCGCGACTTCGGCATCGCCGATGCGACGGCAGGCGAGCTCGCCGGCGAGGGCCTCGAGCGTCCCCATCACCTCGAAGAGTTCGCGGATGTCCCGCACCGACAGCGCGACGACGCGCGCGCCCCGGTTGGGCTCGAGCTCGACGAGCCCATCGGCCGCGAGCAGCCGGAACGCTTCGCGCAGCGGCGTACGCGACGCGCCGAGCCGTTCGCAGAGCGCGCGCTCGTTGAGCCGCGCGCCGGGGCCGACGACGCCTTCCGTGATCAACTCGCGCAGGCGCGCAGCGATCGCCCGCGGCAGCGTCGCCGGACGGCGCGCCGGGGCGTCTTCCCGGTCCCCTGCGGCGACCCGGCGATCAGGCGTTGCATCGAGGGGGAGATCGTCGAACTCGTTCATTGGTATACAAACCTTCGATGCCGTCCGAGGTGTCCCGGCAACCCGCGGAAGGCTCTCCCTCCCACATGGGAAACGCCAGGCCCTGCTCGCTGCAGGGGCCCGTTGCGCGCCGGGTAAGCGTTCGGTAGCATGCGATTTGTATACCATCTCGTGCACGCTGTCATCCGATCGCGTCACGACCGCGCCAGGGATCGCTTCCATGCCCACTGCCGTCCCCCGTCCGTCCGGCCGCCACTTCCTGCAGATCCCGGGGCCGACGAACGTTCCCGACCGTGTGCTGCGCGCGATCGACCGACCGACGATCGACCATCGCGGTCCCGAATTCGGCGAGCTGGGCAGGACCGTGCTTGCGGGCATGAAGCGCGTGTTCGCGACCGAGGCCAACGTCGTCATCTACCCGGCATCCGGGACCGGCGCGTGGGAAGCCGCGCTCGTCAACACGCTCTCGCCCGGCGACCGCGTCCTGATGGCCGAGACCGGCCACTTCGCGATGCTGTGGAAAAGGCTCGCCGAGCGGCTGTCGCTCGCCGTCGACATCGTGCCCGGCGACTGGCGCCGGGGCGCGGACGTGCCCGCGCTCGAAGCGCGCCTCGCCGCGGACAGGGCGCAGGCGATCAAGGCCGTCTGCGTCGTCCACAACGAGACCGCGACCGGAACGGTGACCCACGTCCCGGCGGTACGCGCGGCGATCGACCGCACCGGACATCCGGCCCTCCTGATGGTCGACACGATCAGCTCGCTGGGGTCGCTCGACTACCGCCACGACGAGTGGGGCGTCGACGTCTCGATCGGCGGTTCGCAGAAGGGGCTGATGTTGCCGCCGGGGCTTTCGTTCAACGCGTTCTCGGCGAAGGCGCTCGCCGCCGCCGGGCACGCGAGGATGCCGCGGTCGTACTGGGACTGGCGCGAGATGCTCGCGATCAACGCGAGCGGGTATTTCCCGTACACGCCGGCGACCAACCTGCTCTACGGGCTGGCCGAGGCGCTCGCGATGCTGTTCGAGGAAGGCCTGCCCAACGTGTACGCGCGCCACGACCGCTTCGGCGAGGCGACGCGGCGCGCCGTGCGCGCCTGGGGGCTCGAGATCCAGTGCGCGGAGGCCGCCGACTACAGCTCGGTGCTGACCGGCGTCGTGATGCCCGAAGGGCACAGCGCCGACGCGTTCCGCCGAATCGTGCTCGAACGCTACGACATGTCGCTCGGCCAGGGGCTGGGCAAGCTCTCGGGCAAGGTGTTCCGCATCGGACACCTGGGCTGGTTCAACGACCTGATGCTGTGCGGCACGCTCGCCGGCGTCGAGATGGGCCTCGCGCTCGCCGGCGTGCCGCACCGCAAGGGCGGCGTCGACGCCGCGACGGGCTACCTGGTCGACGCGGCGCGCCACGCGCTGCCGCGGGCGGCGTGACACCGAAGACGCAGCAACGCCGCGAGCGCGCCGCAGAGCGCACCGCGGACCGAATGCAACGACACTTCCCAGGAGGAGCCTCATGAACGTCCCGACCCGCGCGACACCCCGCCGCACCGTCCTCCGCACGCTCGCGACGCTCGCCGCCGGCCTCGCCTTCGCCGGCGCGGCGCACGCGCAGGTCGAGATCAAGCTCGGCCACGTCGGCGAGCCCGGCTCGCTGTTCCAGGCCTCCGCCGACGAGTTCGCGAAGCGCGCCAACGCGAAGCTCGGCAGCAAGGCGAAGGTCGTCGTCTTCGGCTCCAGCCAGCTCGGCGGCGACAAGGAGATGATCCAGAAGCTCAAGCTCGGGACGCTCGACATGGCGGTACCCTCGACCGTCATGAGTTCCGAGGTCGACCTGTTCGGCATCTTCGAGATGCCCTACATCGTCAAGGACCGCCAGCACATGGGCCGCATCGAGCGCGAGATCTTCTGGCCCAAGCTCGCACCCGAGGCGAACAGGAAGGGCCTGACGGTGCTCGCCGTCTGGGAGAACGGCGTGCGCCACATCACGAACAGCAAGCGCCCGATCCGCGTGCCCGCCGACCTGCAGGGCATCAAGCTGCGCGTCCCCGAGGGCAAGTGGCGCGTCAAGATGTTCCAGGCCTACGGCGCGAACCCGAGTCCGATGAAGTTCTCCGAGCTCTTCACCGCGCTGCAGACCGGCGTGATGGACGGCCAGGAGAACCCGTTCACGCAGATCTACTCGGCGAAGCTGCAGGAAGTGCAGAAGTACCTGTCGCTGTCCGGCCACGTCTACACGCCCGCGTACCTGACGGTCGGCACGAAGAAGTGGGAGTCGCTGCCCGCCGACGTGCGCAAGGTCCTCGAGGAGACGGCGAAGGAGACGCAGGCGTTCGTCTACCAGACCGCGGCGAAGGAGGAGAACGACCTCCTCGGGAAGCTCAAGGCCGCCGGCATGCAGGCGAACGACGTCGACAAGACCGCGTTCGTCGCCGCGAGCAAACCGATCTACGAGGAGTTCGGCAAGGAAGTCCCGGGCGCGAAGGAGCTGATCGACCGCGCCGTCGCGCTCGGCCAGTAGGCGCGCCGGCATGACGGCTCCCGCAGGGCAGGGCCCTCGCCCGTCGAGGGTCCAGCGGCATCTCGACCGCTACGGCCGCGCGCTCGAGGTCCTCGTCGGCGCGCTGATGGTGGTGATGGCCGCCGAGGTCACGCTCGGCGTGGTGTTCCGCAGCATCGGCCACTCGCTCATCTGGTACGACGAGGTCGCGAGCGTGCTTCTCGCGTGGCTCACGTTCTACGGCGCCGCGCTCGCGTCGGTCAAGCGCGCGCACATCGGCTGTCCCGAGGTGATCGACGCGATGCCGTGGCGCGCGCGCCGCGCGTTCGCGATCGCGGCGCAGCTCGTCGTGATCGCGTTCTTCGCGCTCCTGTGCTGGGTCGGCGCGAGCATCCTGCCGGTCCTCGCCACCGACGCGCTGGTGAGCCTGCCGTGGATCCCGATGAGCATCGTGCAGTCGGTGATCCCGGTGTCGTCGGCGCTGATCGTCGTCGCCGAGGTGCTGCATCTCGTCGACCTCGTCGGCGCGCGCGAGCCTCCCGCGGCGCCGGGCGGCCTCTCGCTGGCCGACGGCACGCACTAGGACACGGCCGTGGCGACGATGCTCCTGCTCTTCGCGGCCGTGCTCGCGCTCGTGCTGCTGAACGTCCCGATCGCCGTGTCGCTCGGCGTCGTCGCGGTCGTCGCGATGCTCGCAACGCACGGGCTCGAGAGCCTGCCCAACCTGCCGATCGTCGCCTACAACGGCGCGACGAACTTCCCGCTGCTCGCGATCCCGCTGTTCATCCTCGCCGGCGCGATCATGAACGCGTCGGGCATCTCGCAGCGGCTGATCGCGTTCGCGTCGGCGCTGTTCGGCTGGATCCGAGGCGGCCTCTCGCACGTGTCGATCGGCGCGTCGCTGTTCTTCGCCGAGATCTCCGGCTCGGCCGTCGCGGACGTCGCCGCGCTCGGCTCGATCCTGATCCCCGGCATGAAGTCGAAGGGCTACCCGGCGCCGTTCGCCGCCGCCGTGATGTCGTCGGCGGCGACGCTCGCGGTCATCATCCCGCCGTCGATCCCGATGATCCTCTACGCGGTGATGGCGGAGACCTCGGTCGTGCAGCTCTTCGTCGCGGGCATCGTGCCGGGCATCCTGGGCGGGCTGGGCCTGATGGCGATGGCGTCGTGGTTCGCGCGCCGCTACGACCTCCCGCGCGAGGCGGCGTTCTCGTGGGGGCGCGTTGGCAGGACGGCCCGCGAGGCGCTCTGGGCGTTCCTGCTGCCGATCATCATCCTGGGCGGCATCTTCGGCGGTTTCGTCACGGCGACCGAGGGCGCGGCGCTCGCGGTCGTCGCCGCGCTCGTCGTCGGGCTGGTCGTCTACCGGGAGCTCGACCTGCGCGCGCTGCGGAAGGCGATCGTCGAGGGAGGCGTGCAGACGGCGGTCGTCATGCTGCTCGTCGCGACCAGCGCGCTGCTCGGCACCTACCTCACCGAGGTGCAGGCGCCGCAGCAGCTCGCGAAAGCCGCGGCCGAGCTCACGAGCAACAAGTGGGTGGTGCTCGCGCTGCTGAACCTCCTGTTCCTGCTGCTCGGCATGTTCCTGCACTCGGCCGCGGCGATCATCCTCGTCGTGCCGGTCGTGATGCCGCTCGTGCGCGCGGTCGGCATCGACCCGGTCCACTTCGGCCTGATCGTCACGATCAACCTCGGCATCGGCCAGCAGACGCCGCCGGTCGCGAGCGTGCTGATGGTCGCCAGCTCGATCGCGAAGGAGTCGGTCTGGGCGGTGACGCGCGTGAACGTCTGGTTCATCGCGGTGCTCGTGGCCGTGCTGCTGCTCGTGACCTACGTCCCCGTGACGGGCATGGGCCTCGTCAACTACTTCTACCGGTAGCCCCGATGAACGAGCTCGTTCGCGTCGACCGTGAAGGCACGATCGCCACCGTCGTTCTGAACCGCCCCGACAAGCTCAACGCGATGACGCGCCCGATGTGGGGGATGCTCGGCGACGCGATCGCGGCGCTGTCGGCCGACGACGACGTGCGCTGCATCGTCGTGCGCGGGGCGGGCGAGCGCGCGTTCTCGCCGGGCAACGACATCGCCGAGTTCGCGACGGAGCGCGCGAACAAGGCGCAGGCGGTCGAGTACGGCCAGGTGATGCACCGGACCGCCGAGGCGTTCGTGCAGTGCCGTCATCCGCTGGTCGCGCAGATCCACGGAATCTGCGTGGGCGGCGGGCTCGAGATCGTCGCGCTGTGCGACCTGCGCATCTGCGGCACGTCGAGCCGCTTCGGCGCGCCGATCAAGAATCTGGGCCTGGTAATGGCCTACCCGGAGATGGCGCCGATCGTGCGGCTCGTCGGTCCGGTCGTCGCGCTCGAGATCCTGCTCGAAGGCCGGATCTTCGACGCCGCCGAAGCGAGGGAGAAGGGGCTCGTCACGCGCGTCGTCGCGGACGCCGAGGTCGCGGCCGAGGCGATGGCGACCGCGCGGCGCATCGCGGAGGGCGCACCGCTCGTCGCCCGCTGGCACAAGCAGTTCGCGCGCCGCCTGGCGCAGGGCACGCCGATCGCGCCCCACGAGTACGACGAGTGCTTCGACTGCTTCGACACCGAGGACTTCCGCATCGGCTACGCGGCGTTCCTCGCGAAGACGAAACCGGACTTCAAGGGCCGCTGATGACGCCGCCGAACAAGGGCGGGGCAGGGCCGCTCGCGGGCATGCGCGTGCTCGAGCTCGCGCAGATCATGGCGGGTCCGACCGCCGGCATGATGCTCGCCGACATGGGGGCCGACGTCGTCAAGGTCGAGAAGCTGCCCGGCGGCGACGATTCCCGCGGCTACCGCGAGCCGCGCATCAACGGCGTCTCGGCGCCCTTCCTGATCCTGAACCGCAACAAGCGGGGGATCGCGCTCAACCTCAAGCACGCGCAGGGACGCGAGATCCTGCTCCGCCTGGTCCGCGATGCGGACGTGCTCACCGAGAACTACCGCCGCGGCACGCTCGAGAAGCTGGGGCTGGGCTACGACGTTCTCGCCGCCGCGAATCCCGGCTTGATCTACTGCGCGATCTCGGGCTACGGCCGCGACGGACCCTATGCCGACAAGGGCGGCTTCGACCTGATCGCGCAGGGCGTGTCGGGCCTGATGTCGATCACCGGCGAGCCGGGCGGGCCGCCGGTCAAGACCGGCAACCCGGTCGCCGACATCAACGCCGGCATCCTCGCGGTGACGGGCATCCTCGCCGCGTGGGCCCACAGGCTCCGGACCGGCGAGGGTCAGATCGTCGACACGTCGCTGATGGAAGCGGCGCTGCAGCAGACCTACTGGCAGGCGGCGATCCACTTCGCCACCGGCGAGTCGCCGGGGCCGACGGGCTCGGCGCACATCCTGACGGCGCCCTACCAGGCGTTCCCCGCCAAGGACGGCTGGA
>JAKLIE010000149.1 GCA_022709775.1 Pseudomonadota bacterium | reverse complement strand
CTCGCGCGCCCACGCGAGCTCGCGCCTCGCGTCGCTGCGGGGAACGCCGCGCTCGCGCTGCCAGCGGATCGGAAGCAACGGATGCGGGCGCGTCGGGCGCGGCCACGTCGCGTCGCTCATGCCCGCGACCCAGATCGCGTCGAACGGGAGGCCGATCGCTTCCAGGAGGCCCAGGATCTGGATCGGGGCCGCCGGCGACTCCGGCTGGAACGGCGTCGCCATCGCGATCCCGGCGAGCGTCGACAGCGCATCGTCCGCGGAAACGTCGCCGCCCGCGCCCGCCGCGGCGTCGAGCGCGGCGAACGCCGCGAGCACCCCGTCGAAAGCGCCCACGGCCTGGTGCTCGGCGCTCGCGAGCGTGCCGTCGCCGGGCCACCCGGCCGCGCGCAGCGCTTCGCGCCACGCATCGATCCAGCCATGCCTCGTCGCTCGCCGCACGCGCGACGAAACCGCCCGCGCCGCGGCGAGCCGATCGCCCAGCGTCGCGTCGAATCGCTGCACCCCGGCGATCGCATCCGCGATCCGCACGCGGTCCACGCCGCCCGCGAGCCAGAGACGCTCGACCCTGCTGCGCGACCGCAATGCTTCCGCGCATGCGCCGGGCAGGAACGCCGAACGCAGGAGCGCCGCCGCACGACCCGCCGGCAGCGACGACCACGCGAGCGTCAGCAGATCGATCGCGGTGCCGGCGATCGGTGCCGCGCCGATCGGATCGCCGAGCGAGACGTTCCAGGACTGCGAGGTCGCCTCGGCCCCGGCCGGCGCACCCAGCACGTCCCGGGCGCGCGCACGCACGGTGGCGAGTCGCTGCGCGAGATCGGGTATGACGATCCCGACCTTCGCGCCTGGCGCCGATTCGACTTCGCGGCGCGCCCACGCGAGCGCGGCCAGGAGCTCGTCGTCGGGCGACGCGAACTCGGCGCGGCGCACCTCGGCCCGGTCCGCCCCGATCGTCGCGACCTCGGACACCTCGGCGCCGGCGCCGGCGAGCGCACCGGCCACGCGCCGCGCCTGCGGCGTCAACTCGACGAAACCGGCGAATGCGACGCGCCGGCCGCGCCACGACGGCATCGCCGGAGCGGCCTCGGCCACGCGATCCGCCGCGGTGGCCGCATCGATGGCGCCGTGGGCGGCGAGAGCGTTGCGGAAGCGCTCGGCCCAGCGGGCGAACGCCGCGGGCTCGTCGCCGCCGCCGGACCACGCACGCCAGCTCTCGATACCCGTTCCGTGCGCGTGCACGTGCGCCCAGGCTTCGACCGCCGATGCCGCGAGTGCGGCGGCATCGGACGGCGGCACGCCGTCCGCCTCGATGGCGTCGTTCCAGAGCGCCGCGCTCGCGTGCGTCGACAGGCGCACCCGCGCAGGCAATGCGCCCGCGGCGACCGCCTCGCCTTCCATCGCCGCGATCCATGCGGTCCATGGCAGGACTCGCGCCGCCGGCCACGCGCGAAGCCCCGCGGCGACCTGCGCGCGGTCGTAGGCGTCGGTGCAATGACGCGCGAGGCGCCGGTTGGGCGTGACGACGGTCGCGCCGGCGAGCGCCCGCGCAAGGGCGTCTGGCATGAAGGCTGGATGACGGGACGGACGACGCCGCCCCGGCGCGTAGCTGGAGTTGCGACGACTCTACCAGCGCCGCTGGCTCATGGGGCGAGCCTGCACGCGCGGCGTTCGCCTCCCGGGCGTTCCGGAAGGCGGATCGTCGCGGGGCTCAGTCGTCGCCGTTGCCGCGAA
The DNA here is from genome assembly GCA_022709775.1 of Pseudomonadota bacterium. The sequence continues at coordinate 3,882 of JAKLIE010000149.1, read as the reverse complement.
GCGCGCCGATCGACAGCGGAGCGGCCGCCGCGGGCCCGACGCGCGGCATCGCAGGCGACAGGGTGGCGAGGAGCGCGTCGGCCCGGCTCGTCTCGCCGCGTCGGGCGCCCGCCCGGTACTCGCCGCACCAGTCCTCGTCGCGCACGGTGGGCCAGACGCCTTCGATCATGTAGGTCTTCGGATTGACCGGCGAGAGCATCGGTGCGTTGCGCCGACACTGCCCGGCATTCGCGGACTTGCCGCCGGCGCCGGTCGAAGGATTGCGATCGTAGTAGTGACAGTTGAGGCAGCGGTCCACGGTCGTCGTCCCGAGTTCGGCGCGACGGCACTTGACCGTCGCGGAGGGTTGCGAATGCTTCGCCGGTAAGTCCTACGTTCCCATCGTTCGCGCAAGTCCGCCTTCGGCCATCCGGACGAGCTCGCGTTCGTTCGTGTCGTTGTCCCGCTCAGTGGCGCACCAGCGGCAGGAACCCCGGCGGCAGCGCGCGCGCCGGGCGAGGTCTTCGCGCCACGGCGCGCACCTCAGCGCGCGCGGAGGCCACGGACCCACCCGCGGGCCCGTGCGCGCGCCGCGAAGCGAACGCGCCACGGGACCGGGGACGCCGAGCCCTGGGGGCATCCCGGCACCCGGCAATCGCGTCCCTCCGGGCGCGCATCGAAGAAAAAACGGTCGCCGACCGCATCGCTGTGTTGGCAGTCGAGAATTCGAATGCAGCGACCGGGGAAAGTCTCGCTCAGGCCGCGAGCTGGTTCGCGACGACCCGGAGTGCCGCCGGCACATCCTGGGCGAAGCGCGGCAACCTCGCCGCCTGCGCGTCGAGCACCGCCTTGAGCTCCGCGTCGGCGAGTGCCGCCTCGTGGGCGAGCTGCTCGTCGTAGGCGCGACGCGCGTCGGGATCCGAGAGCACGCGGTACGCCGCGTGGATCATCCGGACGAGCCCGGAGAGATCCTGACCGGCGTCGGTGCGGCCGAACTGGAAACGCTGGAGCACCTGCGCATACGCCGCCTCGACGCGCGCGGTCGATGCACCGGGGGCGAGATCGAGATAATCGTAGTGCGTGTAGTTCACAACGTTCTCCTGTCCTGGTTCGCGGTTGTCCGCTGTCACAGACCGAAGAGCAGCAAGCGTGCCACCGCAGCCCGGGGGCGGCCGAATGTCCGCGCAAGTGCTTGTTTTTCCGAGCCGCCCGAACGAGCGAGCCGACGAGCGGTCGGCGGGACTCCCGCAGGGCCTGCAGCGTCGCCGGCTGCGGGCGCCGCGTGCGCGTCAGAGCATGGCGAGCGGCGTCCGCCTGCGCGGCGGCGGAAACGCGCGATCGAGCGCCGAGGACAGATCCGGCGTGATCCTGAATTCTGAGGCTGCCCGGATCGCGTCGACGTGCGCGCGCGTCGCGGCTTTCGGAATCGCGATGACATCGTCATGAGCGATCGTCCACGCGAGCGCGAGCGTCGCCGTGCCCGTCCCCGCATCGCGCGCGATCCGGATCAGATCCGGATCGTCGAGAAGTCGCCCTTCGTCGAGCGGCGAATACGCGATCACCGGCATCGGCCATGCGCGGCAGCGCGGCAGGACGCCGCGCTCGATTCCCCGCTCGCGCAGGTGGAACTGCACCTGATCGGCCGCGCACGCCGGGCCATGCGAAACCCCCGCAAGCTCGTCCAGGTCGTCGACGTCCAGGTTCGACACGCCCCAGCGCGCGATCTTCCCGTCGCGCCCGAGCTTCTCGAATGCCTCGACGGTTTCCGCCAGCGGGATGCGACCGCGCCAGTGCAGCAGGTAGAGGTCGATCCGGTCGACGCCCAGGCGAGCCAGGCTGCGTTCGCAGGCGGCGATGGCCGACCTGCGGCCTGCGTTGTGCGGATAGACCTTGGACACGACGAAGACGCGGTCGCGCCGTCCCGCGAGCGCGCGCCCCACCACCTCCTCGGCCCCGCCCTCCGCGTACATCTCGGCGCTGTCGACCAGCGCGAGCCCGAGGTCGAAGCCGTGGACGAGCGCATCGACCTCGGCCCGGCGGGCCTCGGGTCGCTCGCCCATCTTCCACGTCCCCATACCGAGCGCGGGTACCCGCGCGCCGTCGGCGAACGCAACGGTCCTGATATCGGCCACGGCGCAAAGCGTAGCGCAACGGCGGCGTGCCCGTCGCATACAATCGGCGATCCCGACAGCGAATCCCCGATGGCCCCCGACGACGTCATGGGCGGCCGCCGCGTCGTCCGCGGCGCCTGCCCGCACGACTGCCCCGACACCTGCGCGATGCTCGTGACGGTCGAGGACGGTCGCGCGGTGTCGGTGCGCGGCGCAGCCGACCATCCGCCGACGCAGGGCGTGCTCTGCACGAAGGTCGGGCGCTATCTCGACCGCACGTATTCGCCCGATCGCGTGCTCCACCCGATGCGGCGCACCGGTCCCAAGGGCCGAGGCGAGTTCGAGCGCATCTCGTGGGACGAGGCGATCGCCACGATCGTCCGCCGCTTCCGCGAGCTCGCCGATTCGGCCGAGGGGCCGCAGACGATCCTGCCCTACTCGTACGCGGGGAACATGGGCCTGCTGCAATACGGCTCGATGGACCGCCGTTTCTTCCACCGGCTGGGCGCGTCGCTCCTCGACCGCACGATCTGCGCGACCGCCGGGAAGGCCGGCTGGACGAGCGTCGTCGGCGCCGCGGTCGGCATGGACGTCGAGGCGTGCATCGACAGCAAGCTGATCGTCATCTGGGGCAGCAATGCGATCGCGTCGAACCTGCACTTCTGGACCCGCGCGCAGGAGGCGAAGCGCCGCGGCGCCCGGCTCGTCGCGATCGATCCGTACCGCAGCGCAACCGCCGAGAAGTGTCACGAGCACATCGCCCCGATGCCGGGGACCGATGCAGCGCTTGCCTACGGGCTCATGCACGTGCTGATCCGCGACGGTCTCGTCGACCGGGACTACGTCGAGCGCTACACGCTGGGCTACGACGCGCTCGCGGCGCGTGCCGCGGAATGGACGCCCGGGCGCGCGGCCGCGATCTGCAGCGTCCCGGTCGCCCAGATCGAGCGCCTCGCGCGCGACCTCGGCACGATCGGGCCGGCGGCGATCCGCGTGAACTACGGGATGCAGCGCCACGCAGGCGGCGGCAATGCCGTGCGCGCGGTGGCCTGCCTGCCGGCGCTGACCGGCGCGTGGCGCGACCGCGCGGGCGGCGCGCTGCTTTCGTCGTCGGGCGCCTACCCGGTCGACACGGCCGCGCTCGAGCGTCCCGACCTGATCCGCGGACACCCGCGCACCATCAACATGTCGACGATCGGCGACGCGCTGGACGCGTCCGATCCGCCGATCCGCGCGATCTTCGTCTACAACAGCAACCCGGTGGCGGTCGCGCCCGAGTCCGCGAAGGTCGTGCGCGGGTTCGCCCGGGACGACCTGTTCGTCGTCGTCCACGATCTGTTCCGCACCGACACGGCCGACTACGCCGACCTGCTGCTTCCGGCGACATCGCAGCTCGAGCACCTCGACGTCCACGGCTCGTACGGGCACCTGCACGTGCAGGCGAACAACCCGTCGATCGCGCCGCTGGGCGAGGCGCTGCCGAACACCGAGCTCTTCCGCAGGCTCGCCGCGGCGATGGGCTACACGGAACCGTGCTTCCGCGAAAGCGACGACGACCTCGCGCGTCGTGCGTTCCGCGCCGACGACCCGCGGATCGCCGGCTGGGACTGGGACGCCGTCAAGCGCGACGGCTTCCGCCGCCTCGCGCTGCCCGAAGCGTACGCGCCGTTCGCGCAGGGTGGTTTCCCGACGCCGTCGGGCAGGTGCGAGTTCTCGAGCGCCTCGCTTGCCGCCGCGGGCCACGATGCGCTGCCCGAGGTCGTGCTTCCGCGCGAGTCGCCGGTGTCCAATC
>JAKLIE010000148.1 GCA_022709775.1 Pseudomonadota bacterium | reverse complement strand
GACCGTCAGCTCGCCCACGATCGCTCCCGAACGTCGCGAACGGGGGTGCGCAGCCATTCGGCCAGCACCGCCCCCACGGCCGCCGGCTGCTCCATCGGCGCCATGTGGCCGCAGTCGTCGAAAGCTACCAGCCGGCTGCCGGGCACGAGCGCCGCAATCTCCTCGTGCTGCGCGAGCGGGCTCCACGCGTCCTGGCGCCCGCACGCCACCAGCGTCGGGATCCGGATCGAGCGCAGGAGCGCAGTGACGTCGGGGCGCGCGAGCAGCGCCTCGATCTGGCCGGCGTAGCGGTCCGGCGTCTGGCGTTCGATCATGTCGAGGATCGCGTCGACGAGCGCTGTGTCGGCGAGGCGCGTCGGATGCACCATCCCGCGGACCCACTCGCGCCCCATCGCACGCATGCCGTGCTCGCGCGCGAGCGCCAGAAGCGCGTACCGGCGCGAGCGCTCGTCTTCGCCCGGGCTGCCGTCCGGGCGGCCGCGGTAGCCGGTGTCGAGGAGCGCGAGGCGCTCGACGCGATCGGGCGCCGCTCTCAGCACCTCGAGCGCCACGCGGCCGCCCATCGAGTGGCCGGCGAGAGCGAATGTCGCCCCCCCCGAAGCTCGCTCCGCGAGCGTTCCCCCCAGGGGGCCCGGCTCCGATCCCGCCGAAGTCACTGCCTCGAGCGCCCGCTCGGCCATCGCGGCAAGGCTCGACTCGGCCGAGTAGTCGGGAACGATGCAGTCCGCGTGCGGCGCGAGGAACGGGAGCACCGGCGCCCACGACGCGCGGTCGCACAGCAGCCCCGGCAGGAGCAGCAGCGTCGGGCGGTCGTTCGCGCGAGCGGTCATGGTCACCGGTACGGGAGGACGCGAATGCGCGTCAGGCGCGACGCGCCGAGGCGTTCACCTCGCGCGCGGTCTTCTTCCCGAACCGCGGGAACACGCGGCGCGCGTTGCCTTCGAAGATCCTGTGCCGGTCGGACTCCGACAGCGCCTTCAGCTGGTCGACGTAGCGCCGCGTGTCGTCGTAGTGGTGGCCGGTGTCCGGGTCGATGCCGCGCACCGCGCCCACCATCTCGGAAGCGAACAGGATGTTGTCGACCGGGATCACCTTCGACAGGAGCTCGATGCCGGGATAGTGGTAGACGCAGGTGTCGAAGAACACGTTGTTCAGCAGGTGCTCCCTGAGCGGCGGCCGCTTCATGTCCTGCGCGAGGCCCTTGTAGCGCCCCCAGTGGTAGGGCACCGCGCCGCCGCCGTGCGGGATGATGAACCTGAGCGTCGGAAAGTCGCGGAAGAGGTCGGACGTCAGGAACTGCATGAACGCCGTCGTGTCGGCGTTGATGTAGTGCGCGCCGGTCGCGTGGAAGCACGGATTGCACGACGTGCTCACGTGCACCATCGCCGGCACGTCGAGCTCGACCATCTTCTCGTAGAGCGGATACCACCAGCGATCGGTCAGCGGCGGCTCCTTCCAGTGACCGCCCGACGGATCCGGGTTCAGGTTGCAGCCGATCATCCCGAGCTCGTTCACGCAGCGCTCGAGCTCGGGGATGCAGCTTTCGGGCTTCACGCCCGGCGACTGCGGAAGCTGGCAGACGCCGACGAAGTTGTCCGGATAGAGCTGGCACACGCGGTGGACGAGGTCGTTGCACAGCATCGACCACTCGCGGCTGGTCGACTCGTTGCCGATGTGGTGCGCCATGAAGCTCGCTCGCGGCGAGAAGATCGTGACGTCGGTCCCGCGCTCGCGCTGCATCCTGAGCTGGGCGTTCTCGAGGCTCTCGCGGATCTGGTCGTCGCGGATGACGAGCTCGGAGCGCTTCGGCCCCCTCGACGGGTCGTCGAGCGCGGCGATCTGCCGCTTGCGCCATGCCTCGAGCTCCGAGGGTGCGGTCGTGTAGTGGCCGTGGCAGTCGATGATCATCGGTCGTCGTCTCTCGCTCGTTGCACTTCCGGCCGTCGTCTCCGCCTCGGGGCAGGCGGCGGCGCCTGCAGGGCCGCCCCGAAGGCGCCTCCCCCCGGGGGGAGGTGCGCCCCGGGGGAATCTCGCCTACGCCGCCTTCGCGACCGCGGCCTCGTCGTTCTGCAGCGTGAGCAGCCCGCCCGCGGTGTTGGAGATCGGCACGTGGTAGTGCGAGTGCACCTTCGTCACGTGGCCCGGCAGCGCCGCGCGCGCCGCCATCCACGCCATCAGCTCGGTGCCCTGCGCCCCGGCCTCGCGCACGAGGTCGAGCGCCGAGTACCGCGTGAGCTTCTTCGGGTCGTCGACCAGCGCGTCCATGCACATCAGGTCGAACGGCTTGTTGATGAAGCCGGCGCGCCGCCCGTCGAGCTGGTGCGAGAGGCCGCCCGTGCCCATCACGAGCACGCGCGCATCCTCGTCCCACGAGCGGATCGCGCGCCCGACCGACTCGCCGAGCGCGTAGCTGCGCTTCGGCGACGGCAGCGGGTGCTGCACGTGGTTCATCGTGATCGGCACGACGCGCACCGGCCAGTCGCCGCCGCCCGGCCACATCAGCGCCATCGGTAGCGTCAGCGCGTGGTCGACCTTCATCTCCTGGCAGGTCGTGACGTCGAACTCGTCGGCGACGAGCGACTCGATGATGTGCCACGAGAGCGCGGGATCGCCGCGGACCGGCTTGACGGTCGGGATGCCCCAGCCCTCGTCCGCGTTGCGGTACTCGGCCGCGGCGCCGACCGCGAACGTCGGCATCTTGTCGAGGAAGAAGTTGAGGCCGTGGTCCTGGTAGAAGATCACCGCCACGTCCGGCTTGACGCGGTCGAGCCACGCGCGCACCGGCGGATAGCCGTCGAAGAACGGCTTCCAGTACGGGTCGTTCTCGCGGTGCTTCGCGATCGCGTTCCCGATGGACGGAACGTGGGACGTCATCACGCTGCCTACGATCGTCGCCATCGCTATCTCCCCGCCTCGAGCAGCATCGCCTTGAACGCGTCCTTGGTCATGCCGGTCTGCTGCGCGCCGACGTCCTGGACGTCGAGCCCGAAGATCCCCGCGAACTTCGCGAGGTAGTAGATGTTGCCGCCCGCCGCGATCAGCTCGAGGACGTTGCGGTTCGCCACCGCCCGCCGCTGCTCGTCGTCGAGGCCGAATTTCCGGCAGTAGGCATCCTCGTCGGCCTTGAACGCCGCGCGGTTGTCCGCCGAGTTGAACGAGTAGCACATGGCGTTCAGCGCGTAGCCCTTCCGCGCCATGGTGCCGTCGAAGATCGGAGTGCCGGGAATTCCGTAGTCACGCTGTTTGCCGCCCATCGTCTTCTCCTGCCGATTGTCCGGTCCGTTGCGGAAGGGACGCGCATCGCGTCGTCCCCGTCCCGCACCCCTGCCTCTTGCCGCCGAAGTCGATCGGCCCGGTCGGCGCCTCTTGCCCGGGCGCCTGCCCCTCGTGCCGCGACCGGGAGCGAGTCTCCTCCCCCGGCGCGCGGCGCGCCCTGCTGTCGGTCAATGCCCTCCGGTACCCCGCCCGCCTCCGCGCGTCAAGGCTGCGAGGCGAGCTGACGCTCGAGCCGGTCGAGCGTCCGGTAGCACGGGAGCACCTGCGCGACGCTCGCGTTGGGCTCGCGCCCCTCGCGGATCGCCGCGACGAACTCGCGGTCCTGCAGCTCGATCCCGTTCATCGACACGTCGACCTTCGACACGTCGATCCTGTTGTCCTTGCCGTCGATCAGGTCGTCGTATCGCGCGATGTAGGTGCCGGTGTCGCCGATGTAGCGGAAGAACGTCCCGAGCGGCCCGTCGTTGTTGAACGACAGCGACAGCGTGCAGATCGCACCGGTCGACGACTTGAGCTGGATCGACATGTCCATCGCGATGCCGAGCGCCGGGTGGATCGGCCCCTGCACCGCGTGCGCGGTGACGATGTCGCCGCCGGTCTGCCAGGCGAACAGGTCCACCGTGTGCGCCGCGTGGTGCCACAGCAGGTGGTCGGTCCAGGACCGCGCCTGGCCGAGCGCGTTGATGTTCGTGCGGCGGAAGAAGTAGGTCTGGACGTCCATCTGCTGGATGTGGAACTCGCCCGCGTTCACTTTCCGGCGCACCCACTGGTGGCTCGGGTTGAATCGGCGCGTGTGGCCCACCATCACGACCCTGCCCGACGCCCTCTGCGCCGCGTGGACGGCTTCCGCGTCCTTCAGCGAGTCGGCGAGCGGGATCTCGACCTGGACGTGCTTGCCGGCCGCGAGGCAGGCGATCGCCTGGCTCGCGTGCATCTGCGTCGGCGTCGCGAGGATCACCGCGTCGACGTCGCTGCGTGCGAGGCTCTCGGACAGGTCGGTCGCGACGTGCCCGATGCCGAAGCGCTTCGCGACGTCCTCGGTCGCCTCGCGCGTGCGCCCGACGAGCGAGGTGACCGTGACGCCGTCGATCTTCGCGAGGGCTTCGATGTGCTTGACGCCGAACGCGCCGGCGCCCGCGAGACAGATCTTCATGGTTCGGCTTCCCTGCGCGCTAGCGCGGCGGGTTCTCGAGGATGATGTGGCCCACCGCCGTGTTCGACGCGGGCACGTGGTAGAAGCGATGGACCTCGCGCGCGGCCTGCTCGAGCGCACCGCGCATGATGAGCCACATGACGAGCTCGATGCCCTCGGAGCCCGCCTCGCGCACGTACTCGACGTGCGGGATCTTCGCGAGCGCCTCGGGGTCCTTCGTGAGCCCGTCGAGGAAGCGCGTGTCGAAGTCGCGGTTGATGAGGCCGGCGCGCGGACCCTGCAGCTGGTGCGACATGCCGCCCGTGCCCCACACCATGACGTTGAGGTCCCGGTCGAACGACTCGACCGCCTTCCGGATCGCGCGCCCGAGGTTCCAGCACCGGTTGCCCGTGGGCGGCGGGTACTGGACGACGTTGACCGCGAGCGGGATCACCTTGCAGGGCCACGCCGCGGGCTGCCCGAACATCAGCGACAGCGGTACGGTGAGGCCGTGGTCGACGTCCATCCGGTTGACGATCGTCATGTCGAATTCGTCGAGGATCGTCGACTGCGCGATGTGCCATGCGAGCTCCGGGTGGCCCTGCACGACCGGCACGGGCCGCGGGCCCCAGCCCTCGTCGGCGGGCGCGAACGATTCGGCGCACCCGATCGCGAACGTCGGAATCATCTCGAGCGAGAACGCGGAGGCGTGATCGTTGTAGACGAGCACGACGACGTCCGGCCTGTGCTCGGCGATCCAGCGCTTCGAGAACTCGTAGCCGGCGAACACGGGCTTCCAGTACGGCTCGCCCGTCCTGCCGAGGTCGATCGCCGCGCCCACCGCGGGGATGTGCGACGTCGTGAGGCCTGCGGTGATCCTTGCCATCTACTTCGCCTTCTCGCTCTTGCTTCGGTTGCCGTCGATCGGCCGCCCGCCCGCGACCATCATCGCCTTGTAGTCGTCCTCGGGCATCCCGGTCATCTTCGACGCGAGGTTCTGGAACGAGAACCCGTCGGTCGCGCCGATCTTCGCGAGGAAGTAGATGTTGCCGCCCAGCGCGATCATCCGGTTGTAGTCGCGTTCGAGCACCGCCTGCCGCTGCTCTCCGGTCATCGGCCAGCGCTCGAGGTACGCGCGCTCGTCCGCCTTGAACGCCTCGCGGTTCCCGGCCTTCATCAGGGACATGCAGAACTGGTTCAGGTGGTAGCCCAGTCGCGACT
>JAKLIE010000147.1 GCA_022709775.1 Pseudomonadota bacterium | reverse complement strand
CCTCACCGGCACGCTCGACGTGGCGGACGTCGACCTCGCCAGGATCCACGGCAGGCTCGTTTCCACGCGGATCGCCGGCCGCGTCGACGCGACCCTCGACGCGAACGTGCAGCGCGTGCGCGCCGACCTCTCCGACCGCACCCGCGGGATCTCCGCGGCGTTCGACGCGACGATCGCCGATCGCCGGGTCGCGGTGTCGCAACTCCGGGCGACCGCGAGCGACGCGCGCCTCACCGGCGAAGGAACGATCGCGCTCGACGGGACACTCGCGTTCGACGCTCGCGCGACGCTCTCGCGCTTCGACCCGTCGCGGTTCGGCGCGTTTCCGAAGGGCTCGCTCGACGGACGAGTGGACGCGAGCGGCGCGCTCGCCGCTCCGTGGCGGGCGAACGTCGACGCGTCGCTCGTCGACGGCTCGCGCCTGTCGGGCGTCGCCCTCGCGGGCACCGCGCGCGCCAAGCTCACCGGCACCGGGGCGCGCGACGTCGCGGTGGACGCGCGCGTCGCGGGCGGGCGCGTCGTCGCGAAGGGCGACGCCGGGCGCCTCGGCGACACGCTCGCGTTCGACGTCGACCTCCCGAAGCTCGATGCGGCGCGCCCGCTCGCCGAAGCCTGGCTGCCCTCGCCTCTCGAAGGCCGCCTCGCCGCGAAGGGAACGGCGTCCCTCGTGCCCGGCAACGTCGGCATCGATGCGCGCGCGCAGGGCGAGCGGCTGCGCGCCGGCCCGGGATTCGCCGCCGCGAAGCTCGATGTCCGCGTCGCGTGGAAGCAGATCCCCGGCATGCCCATCGACAGGAAGCCGGTCGAGCTCGACCTCGACGCGCGCGACGTCGACGCCGCCGGCGTCCGGATCGCGAGCATCGCGGGCACCGTTCGCGGAACGCCGGCCGAGCACCGCGCGGACGTGCGCGCGCGCGTCGCGGGCAGCGATCTCGAGGCGTCCCTCGCCGGCGCCCTCGACCCCGGCGCGATGCAGTGGCGGGGAACCGTCGCGGCGTTCCGGTCGTCCGGCGATGCCGACATCCGGCTCGAATCGCCCGCGAGGCTCGAGATCGCGCGCGACCGCGTCGCGCTCGCCGCGGCGCGGCTGCGCTTCGGCGACGGCGAGTTCCGCGTCGAAGACCTGCTGGTCGAGGAGGGCCGGGTCACGTCGCACGGCGCGTTCACCGGCGTGCTCGCGGAAACGGCCGCCCGGATCGCCGGCGTCGCGTTGCCGTTCACGACCGACGTCGCATTCGGCGGTGCATGGTCGATCGCGGCCTCCCCCCGGCTCGACGGCACCGTGTCGATCCGCCGCGAGCGCGGCGACGTACGCTACGACGCCGGCCCCGGCGCATCGCGCGAGGAAGCGTCGATCGGCCTCTCGCGCCTCGACCTCGACGTGCGCTTCGCGAGCGATGCGATCGACGGCAACGCGACGCTCGCCTCCGCGCGGAGCGGGAGCGCTGCGCTCGCGTTCGCGGTCGCGCCCTCGCCCACCGCGAAGCCGGGCACGCTTCGGGGCGACGCGCCGCTGTCGGCACGTTTCGACGGTGAGTGGCCGTCGCTCAGGCTCCTGCAGCCCTGGCTCGGGACGACGGCGACCGCGGACGGTCGCCTGCGGGTCGCGCTCGAAGCGAAGGGGACGATCGGAGCGCCGGTCCTCTCGGGCAGGATCGCCGGCGATTCGCTGCGGTTCGACGCGCCCCAGTGGGGCCTGCACTTCGACGAGGGCGTCCTCTCCGCGACCATCGACCGGGGCGCGGTCACGCTCGACGGCCTCTCGTTCCGCGCGGGCGACGGCACGTTCCGCGCGACCGGCACGCTGGTACGCGCGCGACGCGAAGGCGAGCCCGAAGGCCTGGGGACCCGTCTCGCCTGGACGGCGAGCCGCCTGCGCGTGCTGAACCGGCCCGACCGGCGCGTGGTCGCGACGGGCGAGGGAACGCTCGAGCTCGTCGACCGCCGTCTCGCGATCGCGGGACGCGTGACCGTCGACGAGGGCCGCATCGAGTTCGAGCGCGCGCCGGGCGCGACGCTTTCGCCGGACGTCGTCGTGCGCGGACGGGCGCCGCCGCCGGCGCCCCGCGACGATCGCCTCGGCAACGCTCTCTCGCTCGCACTCGACATCGACCTCGGCAACCGCCTGTCGTTCTCCGGCGAAGGTCTGGAGGCGGACCTGGGCGGACGGCTGCGCATGGCGAGCGCGCAGGATGGCCGCCTCGAGGCGCGAGGCGTGATCCACGCCACGCATGGCACGTACTACGCGTTCGGCCAGCGGCTCGACCTCGACGGCGACCGGGCGCGCCTCCTGTTCGACGGGCCGCTCGACAATCCCGCGCTCGACATCCTCGCGATGCGCGCCAACCTGCCGGTCGACGTAGGCGTCGAGCTCACCGGAAGCGTGCGGGTGCCGCGCGTTCGGCTCGTCTCGAGGCCGGCGATGTCGGACGGCGAGAAGCTCGCCTGGCTCATCACCGGCCATGGTCTCGACCGGTCGAGCGGCGCGGACATCTCGGCCATCTCGGCCGCGTCGTCGCTCCTGTTCGGCGTGAACGAGCGGCCGTACGCGACGACGATCGCCCGCCAGCTCGGCATCGACGACGTCTCGTTCCGGAGCCAGACCGCGATCGGCACCGGCGGGCAGTCGGTCGCCAACCCGGTCGTCGCGTTCAACAAGCGGCTGAACGACCGGCTGTCGCTCGTCTACGAACAGGGGATCACGGTCGCGACCAACGTCCTGCGCCTCGAGTACAACCTAACGCAATCGATCACGCTGCGCGCCGAGACGGGAACCGCGAGCGGCCTCGGGATCGCCTACCGGCGGTCGTTCGACTGACCGCAGGCGCGCTGGCGCGCGCTGCCGATCCGGTGTCTCAAACTGACAAGCGCGGCGTGGCCGCGAGCGCGGAGAATACACGCGACGCGCGCCCCGCCGCGCCGCCCCAGCCGGGCGGGCGTCGACCGTGCCCGCCCCGGAGAACCGAGATGCCGCCCCTCGCCGCACGCCGATCCGTCCTGTGTTTCGCCGCCGCGGTCCTGGCCTGCGCGAGCACTGCCCCGCACGCCGAGCTGTCGAGCGAGGAACTCGCGAAGCTCGCGCAGAACCCGGTCGGCAACCTGATCAGCGTGCCGTTCCAGAACAACACGAACCTCAACGTCGGCCCCGACCGGAAGACCCAGAACATCCTCAACATCCAGCCGGTCGTCCCGATCGAGATCGACAAGGACTGGAACCTGATCACGCGGACGATCCTTCCGGTGGTGTCGCAACCGGCGTTCACCCCCGACGGATCGCGCGTCGACGGAATCGGCCCGGCGCAGCTCTCGCTGTTCGTCTCGCCCGCGGTGCCGAAGGGCGCGATCTGGGGCGTCGGCGCGATCGTGCAGATGCCGACGACGTCGGACTCGGCGCTCGGCTCCTACCGCTGGGGACTCGGGCCGACGTTCGTCGTTCTGAAGCTCGAGCACGGCAACCCGTGGGTCTACGGCGTGCTGGTCAACAACGTGTGGTCGGTGGGGAACGGCGCAGGCGGCTCGTACAACAACATGGTGCTGCAGCCGTTCGTCAACTACAACTTCGCGGGCGGCACCTACCTGACGACCTCGCCGGTGGTCACCGCGAACTGGAAAGCGGACTCGAGCGACCGCTGGACCGTGCCGATCGGCGGCGGCGTCGGCCACATCTTCCACGTCGGGAAGCTGCCGGTGAACGCGCAGGTCGGCGGGTACTACAACGCGGTAAGGCCCGACTACGCCGCGAACTGGCAGATCCGCGCGCAGGTGCAGCTGATGTTCCCGAAGTAATCCGCGCTTCGCCGCCCCGGGAACGTGGGTCGATCCACGCCCGGGAGGCCGGGGGGATCGGGTGGCGCGCCCGACAGGATTCGAACCTGTGACCCTTGGCTTCGGAAACCAATACTCTATCCAACTGAGCTACGGGCGCGCGAACCGGCCATTTTAGCCGCTCGCGGGCCCCTTCGTCCAGAAAGCCCCGCCGGGCCGGGACAGGCGCTGTCAGGCCGGTATAATGGCGCGTTTGCCGTCCCCCCGCCGCCCGACGCGACGCCATGAACGAACCCGACCAGCACAGCTCCCCGATCAAGACCCCCAAGCAGCTCATCATCGTCGTCGTGCTCGCGTTCGTCGTGCCGATCGCGCTGATCATCCTGGTCACGCAGCTCGTCACCGGCCGCCCCCACGGCACCGGCGACGATGCGGCGATCCTTTCGCGCATCGCGCCGGTCGGCGTCGTGAAGATCGCCGCGCCGTCCGGTCCGAAAGGCAACCTCACCGGCGAGCAGGTGTTCGGGCAGGTGTGCAAGACCTGCCACGAGACCGGGATCGCCGGCGCGCACAAGCTCGGCGACAAGACCGCATGGGGCAAGGTGATCGCGCAGGGCGAGAAGCTCACGGTCCAGCACGCGATCGCGGGCATCCGCGCGATGCCGCCGCGCGGCGGCAACGCGGACCTGACGGACGCCGAGGTGCAGCGCGCGGTCGCCTTCATGGTCAACAAGGCGGGCGCATCGTGGAAGGAAGCGCCCGTTGCCGCGGCACCCGCCGAGGCGAAGTCCGCCGCGCCGGCCGCAGCTTCCGCCAAGGCCGCGGCGCCTTCCGCCGTCGCCTCGGCCGCGCCGGCCGCGACCCCTGCCGCCGAACCGGCGAAGGCGGATGGCAAGAAGATCTACGACACCGCCTGCGTGGCCTGCCACGGCATGGGCATCGCGGGCGCGCCGAAGGTCGGCGACAAGGCCGCATGGGCGCCTCGCATCGCCCAGGGCGCCAACGTGCTCTACGACCACGCGCTCAAGGGCTTCCAGGGCAAGGCCGGCGTGATGCCGCCGAAGGGCGGCGCAGCGTCGGTCCCGGATGCCGACATCAAGGCCGCCGTCGATTTCATGGTGGCGGCCGCGAAGTAGTCCGCTCGCCGCTCCGCCGACGAACGCGGCCTCAGGGCCGCGTTCTTCATTTCGGCGCGGCCGGCCTCGCGAGCGCCGCCTTGAGCGCGGCCAGCCGCTCGGAACCCGCAGCCTTCTCGCGCGCGGCCTCGTCCGCCGGCAGCGCCTGCCCCGCCCAGCGCAGGTCGTCCTGCGCGAGCTCCTTGAGGAAGCGCGACGGCGCGCAGTCGACGCGCCCGCCCGCGCGGCTGCGCGTGCGGCAGAACGACAGGTGCAGCGAGCGCTCGGCGCGCGTGAGCCCCACGTACATGAGGCGTCGCTCCTCGTCGATCGTGCCCGCTTCGACCGACTCGCGGTGCGGCAGGATGCCTTCCTCGAGGCCGACGAGGAACACGTGCGGGAACTCGAGCCCCTTCGCCGCGTGCAGCGTCGAGAGCCGCACCGCGTCGACGCCCTCGCCGTCGCGCCCCTCGAGCATCGTGATCAGCGCGATCATCTGCGTGAGGTCGATGAGCGTCTTGCGATCGGCCTCGCCCTTCCTCGCGAGCCAGCCGGTGAAGTCGCGGACGCTCTCGATCTTCGCCGCCGCCTCGCGCTTGTCGAACGTCGAGAGCAGGTGGTCCTCGTAGCCGATCGCGCCCAGGAGCTCGTCGATAAGGCGCCCGGCCGGCTCGCGCGGCGCGCGGTGGCGCAGTCCGTCGAGCATCCGCGCGAACTCGACGAGCGTCGCGTGCGCGCGCACCTGTGCGGCCGCCGCGAACCCTGGCGCGTGGACCGCCGCGGCGAGGCTCTCGTGCCGCGCGGCCGCGACCTCGGAGAGCTTCGTGAGCGTCGTCTGCCCGACGCCGCGCCTGGGCACCGCGACGGCGCGCAGGAACGCGGGATCGTCGTTCTCGTTCGCGACCAGGCGCAGGTAGG
>JAKLIE010000146.1 GCA_022709775.1 Pseudomonadota bacterium | reverse complement strand
CGGCGCCTGGACCGGCTGGGGCTTCCACGAGGACGGCATCGCCAGCGCCGTGCGCGTGGCTGCGGCACTCGGCGTCGCCGCGCCGTGGGCCGCCGCCAGCCTGCACGACCGCGCCGCATGACCGCGCCGCCCGCCGGGCTGGTCCTGACCGGCCGGGTGATGCACGCCCGCCATGTCGCCCCGCGCCTGCGCTTCGCCTATCGCATCTGGATGCTCGCGCTCGACCTCGACCGCATCGGCGAGGCCACCGCCCGCACCTTCGGCCTCGCCCACAACCGCCTCGCCCCGGTCGCCCTGCACGACCGCGACCACGGCCCGCGCGACGGCACGCCGCTGCTGCCGTGGATCCGCGCGCTGCTGGCGCGCGAGGGCGTGCCGGCCGACGGTGAAGTGGTGCTGTACGCGTTCCCGCGCATGCTGGGCTACGTGTTCAACCCGGTGAGCTTCTGGGTCGCGCACGACCGCGACGGCGCCGTGCGTGCCGTGCTCGCCGAAGTCAACAACACGTTCGGCGAACGCCACGACTACCTGGTCGCGCACGCCGACGGCCGCCCGATCGCGAGCGGCGACGTGCTGGAGGCCCGCAAGGTCTTCCACGTCTCGCCGTTCTGCGACGTCAAGGGACGCTACGCGTTCCGCTTCCGGTTCGGCCCCGGGCGCTGGCTCGCGCGCATCGACTATTTCGACGACGACGGCGCGACTCCGCTGATCGAGACCTGGATCTCGGGCAGCGCCGAGCCCCTCTCGCGCGCGACCGTCCGCAGCCTCGCCTGGCGCTATCGCTGGTTCACGCTGATGGTGGTCGCGCGGATCCACTGGCAGGCGCTGCGCCTGTGGCGCAAGCGCGTCCCGTTCTTCACCAAGCCCGCGCCGCCCGCCGCGGCGCTCTCCCACCGATGAACACGACCCTCGCCTCACCGCGTTCGCACCGCGCCCCGCGCCGCCGCGCCGGCACGTCGGCCGCGGGCCACATGCTGCTCGCGCTGCTCGCCCGGATCGAGCGCGGGAGCATCGAGCTCGTCGCGCCCGACGGCAAGGTCCATCGCTTCGGGCCGGGCGGCGCGCCGGCCGACGGCCTGCCCGCGGTGCCGGGCCAGATCACGCTCGCCGACTGGCACGTCGCGTCCGCGTCGCTGAAGGGCGGCGACGTCGGCTTCGCCGAGAGCTACCTCGACGGTCACTGGGACTCTCCCGACCTCGCGCATCTGCTCACGGTGATCGCGGCGAACCAGGGCGCGCTCGAGCGCGCATTCATCGGGCGCGCATGGGTGCAGCGCCTGCTGCGCCTGCGCCACTGGCTCAACGCGAACACGCGGCGGCAGGCGAGGAAGAACATCGCCGCGCACTACGATCTCGGCAACGACTTCTACGCGCTCTGGCTGGACCGAACGATGACCTATTCGTCGGCGCTGTTCGAAGGCGCGAGCGATCGCGCGCTCGACCGGGCGCAGCAGGCCAAGTACGACCGCCTGCTCGGCGAACTGGCGCTCGCGCCGGGCTCGCGCGTCCTCGAGATCGGCTGCGGCTGGGGAGGCTTCGTGGAGACCGCCGCGCGCGCGGGTCATCACGTCGCCGGCATCTCGCTGTCGGAACGGCAAACGGCGTTTGCGCGCGAACGGCTGGCGCGGTCGGGACTCGCCGACCGCGCCGACCTGCGCCTGCAGGACTACCGCGACGTGCGCGGCCGCTACGACGGCGTCGCGTCGATCGAGATGTTCGAGGCGGTCGGCGAGAAGTACTGGCCGACGTACTTCGACGCGGTGCGCGACGCGCTCGCGCCGGGCGCCCGCGCGTGCATCCAGGCGATCACGATCGCCGAGGATCGCTTCGAGCGCTACCGGACACAGTCCGACTTCATCCAGCAGTACATCTTCCCGGGCGGAATGCTCGCCTCGCCGTCGCGCCTGGTCGCCGAGGCCGAGCGCGCGGGACTGCGGGTCGTGCGCTCGCTGCGCTTCGGCCGCGACTACGGCGAGACGCTCAAGCGCTGGCTCGCCGCGTTCGATGCGAACGCCGGCACGATCGCCGCGCGGTTCGACGGAGCGTTCGTTCGCTGCTGGCGCTTCTACCTCGCCTACTGCGCGGCGGGATTCGACTCGGAGACGACCGATGTGGGCCAGTACACGTTCGAGCGCGCGTGAGCTCGCGGCGGCGGTCGCGCTCGGCGCCATGATCGCCGCGTCGCCGGCCAGCGGCGCCGAAGCGTCGAAGGCTCCGCCGCTGCCCGCGGCGGTCGCGGCGCTCGCGCCCGACGCCCGCATCCAGGGTGCGAGTGCGTTCCGCTTCCTCGGCATGTCGATCTACGACGGGTTCTACTGGAGCGCGGTGCGCGGCTACTCGATCGCCGAGCCCTTCGCGCTCGATCTCGTCTACCACCGCGCCCTCGACGGCGCGAGGATCGCCGAGCGCAGTGCCCAGGAGATCGAGAAGCTGGGCTACGGCTCGCCCGCCGAGCGCGAGCGCTGGGCGCACGCGATGAAGACGATCTTCCCCTCCGTCGGCAAGGGCGACCGCCTGACCGGCGTGAACGTCCCGTCGCGAGGCGCCACGTTCTTCCACAACGGCAGGCCGATCGGCGAGATCGTCGACCCCGCGTTCGCGCAGGCGTTCTTCGGCATCTGGCTCGATCCGCGGACGTCCGCACCGGACTTCCGCAGACGCCTGATGGGCGAATCCTGAGAGACGCGATGATCGCCCCCGCCGCAGCGTCCGCGTCGCCTGCGGGCGCGGGAGCGCGGCTCTCCCCCGCGACCCGCTTCGCCTACGGAGCGTTCGCGGTACCGCTCGCGATGGGCGCGCTGCCGCTCTACGTGCACCTGCCGAAGTTCTACGGCGAGGTGTTCGGCGTGGGCCTCGCCGCGCTCGGCGTGCTGTTGCTCGCGCTGCGCGCGGGCGACGCGCTCCTCGATCCGCTGCTCGGCGCGTGGAGCGACCGCGGCCCGACGCGCAAGCGCCTGATCGCGTGGTCGGCGCCCGTCCTCGCGTTCGGCATGGTCGCGCTCTTCGTGCCGCAGGTGCGCGGCGAAGGTCCGCTGCTCGCCTGGATCGCGTGCTCGCTCGCGATCGTGTACGTCGCCTATTCGCTCGCGACGATCAACCACAACGCGTGGGGCGCCGAGCTCTCGTCCGACCCCGACGAGCGCACGCGCATCACCGCGACGCGCGAAGGGCTGGCGCTCGCGGGCGTCGTCGCGGCGAGCGTGCTGCCCGGCATCCTCGGCGCCGCCGGCGGTGAAGCCGCGGGCCTGCCGCGCTTCGCGTGGCTGTTCGCCGCGATCGTGGCCGCGTGCCTCGCGGTGACGCTGGTCGCGCCCGCGGCGCCGCGCGCGGCCGAGGACCGGCGCCCGGTGTTCGCCGGCATCGCCGACGCGCTTCGCGACCGCCTCTTCCGCCGGCTCCTCGTCGTGTTCGCGCTGAACGGCATCGCCGCGGCGATTCCCGCGACGCTCTTCCTGTTCTACGTGGCCGACGTGCTCCAGGCGGAAGGACGGCAGGGTTGGCTGCTCGGGCTCTACTTCGTCGCGGGCGCGGCGGGACTGCCGATGTGGACCGCGCTCGCCGCTCGCGCCGGCAAGTCCGCCGCGTGGGCGACGTCGATGGTCGTCGCCGTGATCGCTTTCGTCTGGGCAGCGCTGCTCGGTCCGGGCGACGTCGTGCCGTTCGCCATCGTCTGCGCGATGTCGGGCGCGGCACCCGGCGCCGACCTCGCGCTGCCGCCGTCGATCCTCGCCGACGTGATCGGACGGCGCGGCACGATGCGCTCGACCGGGGCGTACTTCGGCATCTGGACGTTCGCGACCAAGCTCAATCTCGCGCTCGCTGCCGGCATCGCATTGCCGCTGCTCGATGCGCTGGGCTACGCGCCCGGATCGCGCGACCTCGACGCGACCTTCGCGCTCGCGATCGTGTATGCGGCCTTGCCGTGCCTGCTCAAGCTCGGCGCGCTCGCCGCGCTCTTCTCGTACTCGACCACGTCGCGGCACGCGGCGTGATCCTCGACATTTCCGGAGCCCCATCGATGTTCAGGACGATCGCAGTCACATTCCTCGCTTTGGCGCTGTCCGCTTGCGCGAGCGTCGACATCGGGCAGTACGCCGGGGAGAAGCCCCGCCTCGACCTCCGCGAGTACTTCGACGGCACGATCGACGGCTGGGGAACGTTCCAGGACAGGTCGGGCAAGGTCGTCGCGCGATTCCACGTCGTGATCGACGCGAAGTGGAACGGCAACACCGGCACGCTCGACGAGTCGTTCGAGTACGCGGACGGCAAGCGCGAGAAGCGCGTCTGGACGATCGTCAAGGAAGGCGACCGCTACACCGGCACCGCGGGCGACGTCGTCGGCACCGCGACCGGGGCCGCGGCCGGCAACGCGCTGCAGTGGCGCTACGTGCTCGCCCTGCCGGTCGACGGCCGCGTCTGGAACATGGACATGGACGACTGGATGTTCCTGATGGACGATCGGACGATGCTGAACCGCACGACGATGTCGAAACTCGGCGTGCGCGTGGGCGAGGTCACGCTCGCGTTCCGCAAGCGCTGATCCCCGGTGTCTGGCACAGTGTCCGACACTGCCCGGGTGACCGATCCGCCGTGAGCTTCCTCGCCCCCCTGAATCCGCCGCCGCCCGCGTGGAAGGACGCACGCGTCTGGATCGTCGGCGCGTCGACCGGGATCGGCGCCGCGACTGCGAAGCTCCTGCTCGCGCGCGGCGCCCGCGTCGCGCTGTCGGCGCGATCGGCCGACAAGCTCGCGGAGGTTGCCGGCGATGCCGTCGCGTCGGGCCGCGCCGCGCTCGAGCCGCTCGACTTCACCGACCACGCGTCGGTGCAGGCCGCGTGGGCGCGCGTGCACGCGCGCTGGGGCGGCATCGACCTCGTGCTGGTCGTCGCCGGCACGCACGAGGAGATCCGCGCGTGGGAACTCACCGATGCGAAGGCGCGCGCGCTGCTGGAAACGAACCTGCACGGGGTGATCGGGACCGTCGCGGCGATCGTGCCCGCGCTGCTCGCGCAGGGCCACGGCACGATCGGGATCGTGTCGTCGGTCGCGGGCTACGGCGGGCTGCCGAAGGCGCTCGTCTACGGCGCGTCGAAGGCGGCGCTGGTCAACTTTACGGAAACGCTCTACCTCGACCTGTCCAGGCGCGGACTGGGCGTCGTGCTGATCACGCCCGGCTTCGTGAAGACGCCCCTCACCGACCGCAATGCGTTCCGGATGCCCTACCTGATCTCCGCCGAGGAAGCCGCGGCGGAGATCGTCGCCGGCCTCGAGCGCGGCGACTTCGAGATCCACTTCCCGCGCGCGTTCACGCGCCGGCTGAAGCTCTTGCGCCTGCTGCCGTACCGCTGGTACTTCGCGATCGTGCGCAAGGCCACCGGCGTCTGAATGCGAAGAACCTCGATGACCGACGCAACCGCCATCCGGGCCGCCGCCCTCCGGGCGAAGGCGTATTTCGAGTCGATCTCGCCCGCCGACGTCCCGCGGCTCGGCACGATCTACGCCGAAGACGCCTATTTCCGCGATCCGTTCAACGAGGTGACGGGCGTCGCCGACATCGCGCGCATCTTCGGCGCGATGTTCGAGCACCTCGAAGACGTGCGCTTCGCGATCCTCGACGTCGTCGCCGACGAGCGCGGCGCGATGCTCACCTGGGACATGAGCTACCGCGTCAGGAAGTGGCGTCCGCGCGAAACGCAGACGATCCACGGCGCGACGCACCTCAGGTTCGCGCCGGACGGGCGCATCGCCTACCACCGCGACTACTGGGACGCGGCGAACGAGCTCTACGCGAAGCTGCCGCTGATCGGC
>JAKLIE010000145.1 GCA_022709775.1 Pseudomonadota bacterium | reverse complement strand
GCTGGCCGACGGGACGCTCGACGGCGACCTGATTCTGAAGGGCGGCGGCGATCCCAAGATCACCGTCGAGCAGTGGGCGTCGTTCGTCGCGACCCTGCGCGAGCGCGGCCTGGCGACCGTGAACGGCGACCTCGTCCTCGACCGCAGCGCGTTCCGGCTGCCGCCGCACGACCCGGCCGCGTTCGACGGCGAGCCGCTCAAGCCCTACAACGTCGGCCCCGACGCGCTGCTCGTGAACTTCAAGGCGGTGCGCTTCCGCTTCCTGCCCGCCGCCGACGGCAGCACGATCGACGTGGCAGCCGACCCGCCGCTGCCGCAGGTCGCGGTCGGCGCACTGCCGACCCCGGTCGACGGACCCTGCGGCGACTGGCGGACGACGGTCGCGGCGGCATTCGTGTCGCAGCCGCGCGCGGCGGCGGTCGCGTTCCCGGGGCGCTTCCCGCGCGACTGCGGCGAGCGCGACTGGAACGTCGCGCTGCTCGACGTCCCGAACTACGTGCACGGCATGTTCCGCGCCGCCTTCTCCGCCGCGGGCGGATCGTT
Source organism: Pseudomonadota bacterium (assembly GCA_022709775.1). Next base: position 5,303 of record JAKLIE010000145.1, on the reverse strand, counting down.
CGACGGCGCGGTGCGCGAGGGCCGCGCTCCGCCGGGTACGGCGCCGTTCGCTGCGCTCGAGTCGCTGCCGCTCTACGAGGTCGTGCGAGACATCAACAAGCTCTCGAACAACGTGATGGCGCGCCAGGTCTTCCTGACGCTGGGCACGGTATCGTCGCCGCCGCCGGCGACGATCGAGAAGGCTCGCGACGCGGTTCGGGCATGGCTCGCCTCGCGCAAGCTCGCGCTGCCCGGGCTCGTCGTCGAGAACGGATCGGGGCTTTCGCGCAACGAGCGGCTGTCGGCGAGCGGTCTCGCGCGGCTGCTCGCCGCGGCGGACCTGAGCAAGGTGCGCGAGGAGTTCGCGAGCTCGCTCGCGGTCGCCGCGATCGACGGCACGGTCCAGCGGCGCTTCCAGAACGGCAACGTCGCGGGCCAGGCCCTGCTCAAGACCGGTTCGCTCGAGGGCGTCCGCGCGCTCGCCGGCTACGTGATCGACGCGACCGGGCGCCGCTGGATCGTCGCGGTGATCGTGAACCACCCGAACGCGGGGCGCGCGCTCCCGGCACTGGACCGCCTCGTCCAGTGGACCTACCGGAGCGCGGCGACCTACTCCGCGCGGGACACGCTCCACTGACGCCGCCGACCGTGGGCCTCCTCGACACGCTCGCCGAGGCGAAGATCGCCGCCGCCATCGAGGCAGGCGAGTTCGCGAACCTCCCCGGTGCGGGCAAGCCGCTCGACCTCGACGAGGATCCGCTCGTGCCGGAGGATCTGCGCGTCGCGTGGCGCATCCTGAAGAATTCGGGGTTCGTGCCGCCGGAGGTCGCCGAGCGCCGGGAGCGCGTCGCGCTCTCGCGCCTGATCGCGACGATCCGGGACGAGGGCGAGCGCCGCCGCGCGGCGGCACGCCTCGCGCTCCTGGAGGCCCGCCTGGAAGCCGCCGGCGCCGGGGCGGGCCTGCCCGACGCGTACCGCGGAGCGCTCCTCGACAAGCTCGGCCGCTGAGCGGCCCGCCTCGAACGGCGCTACGGGCACGACCGGCGAACCACGAAGGGCCCCGCGCGCCGCGCGCCCCGCGGGGGAGGCGCGCAGCGGCGCGGCAAGCGGACGACCGGCCTCAGACCGGCAGCGGCTGGCTGTCCTTGAAGGCGAGGTAGCCGCGCACGACGCGGTAGATCACCCAGATGGACGTCGCAGCCAGGATCAGGATTCCGAGCAGGATGCCGAGCCCGAGGATCCAGAACGTGAGGATGCCGATCACGAGCGCGATCACGTCCCACAGGAGCGACCACCAGAAGGTCGCGATCAGCCAGTCGAAGTGCGACGCGACCCAGGTGCCCCGCGCCTCGCCGCGCTTCACGTACGCGATGATCACGCCGACGATGCCCGCGATCACGACCAGCGGCGCGAAGGTCACGAGCCCGGACGACACCACGCCGCTGATCGCGGCGAGCGCGAAGAGCGCGTAGACGACCAGCGCGGCGGTGATCGGGGGCTGCCCGGCGGGAGCGGCGGGCGGGGGATAGTCGGCCATCGGGGTTCTCCGTCGTGTGGCGCGGCCTTGCGTGCGGCCGCGGAAACCAACATGGGGCCCGCGGGCAGGAGCGTCAACGGCATGCGGACGAACGGCGCCCCGACGGCGCGAGCGCCGCCTCAGGTCGACGGATACCGGCGGCCGTCCTTGTGCGCGGCGTACACGCCGTTCTCGTCCTCGCACCACATGAGGTCGTCGTCCGGATAGTGCGCGTTGTCGCCCTCGATCCGGTTCCCGACTTCGAGGTAGCGAGCCGGACGCTCGCTGCGGTTCAGCAGGTGGTGCGCGTCCCGGCGTCCCGCAGGGTAGCCCGCGCACATGCCGGCCCGAAGCACCTGCTCGCCCGCGTCGGTCACCAGCACGACCTCTCCTTCGAGCACCCACACGAACTCGTCTTCGAGCGTGTGCCAGTGGCGCAGCGCCGACTGGCCGCCGGGCGGGAGCGTGACGAGGTTCACGCCGAAGCGCGTGAGGCCCAGCGCGTCGCCCAGCTTCCGCTTCGCGCGGTCGCCCATCCGCGAGCGGAACGGTTCGGGGTAGGTCGAGCCGCGCCGTTCCGGCAGGCTCGAAGGATCGAGGGCAGGCGCCAGAAGCTTGTCCATGCGCAAAGTATGGCGCATCGGCGCCCCGCGGGGACTGGCTATAATGGGCCATGCGGCGGCAGCGGGGAGGGCGTCCGGACGCCGCATCGATCCACCCAAGGAGCCTGCCATGACTTTCGAACGCACCCGTGACAACCTCGTCGACGACTTCTCGGCGGTGCTGGCCGAGGCCGAGGACCTGCTCAAGAAGGCCTCGAACGAGACCGGCGACCGCGCGCGCGACCTCCGCTCGCAGGTCGAGTCCAAGCTCCTCTCGGCAAAGCTCCGGCTGCAGGAGTTCCAGGGCGACGCGCTCGACCGCGCCAAGTCCGCCGCGCGCACGACCGACGACTACGTCCACGACAATCCCTGGCCGGTGATCGGCGCGGCAGCAGCGATCGGCTTCCTCGCCGGCCTGCTGATGAACCGCCGCTGACCCCTCCCCGATGGACGACGCCGGCGCCGAGGAGCGGACCGCGGGGCTCAAGCCTTCGGTCATGCGCCTGGTCGCAGGCGGGGTGGGCTTGCTTCGTGCCCGCCTCGAGCTCGCCAGCGTCGAGCTGGCCGAGGAGCGGGAGCGGGTGATAGCGCTGCTCGTCCTCGCGGTCGCGGGCGCGGTGCTCGCGACGTTCGCGGTCGCCGCGATCTCGCTTCTCGTCGTCGCGTACTTCTGGGACACGCACCGTTACCTGGCGATCGCCGCGATTGGGGCGGTCTACGCGGTGCTGGCCGCACTCGCGTTCGCCCGTGCCTCGTCGATCGTGCGCCGCGCGCCGTCCCCGTTCTCCGCAACGATCGCCGAGTTCGAGAAGGACCGCTCGGCGCTCTCGAGCGTGCCTCCGCCCGCGCCGTGAGCGTCGCGTCCGACCTCGCCGAGAAGCGCGCGCGGCTCGTCGCCGCCACGGACCTCGAGCGGATGAAGCTCCGGCTCGCGTGGCACGACGTCCGCGTCTCGATAGCGCCCGCCCCGGACGCCGACCGGCGCAGCCGGGTGCGGCCCTACGTGCTTCGCGCGATCGGCTTCGCGCTCCCCGTCGTCGGCTATCGCCGCATGGGCCGCGCGCTGCGGACCGCGGCCGCGGCGCTGGCGATCTGGCGCGCCGCGACCGCGTGGCGCAGCTTCCGCGGCCGCTGAGGAAAGAGCACCGTGGGCCTGCGCCTGTGCGGCTTGACGGTCGTCCGCAACGAGGAGGACATCGTCGAGGCGTCGATCCGGCACAATCTCGGCGTCCTCGATGCGCTGACGGTCGTCGACCACGGGTCCGACGACGCGACGGCGTCGATCGTCGAGGGACTGCGCGCCGAAGGACTGCCCATCGACCTCGTTCGCGAGGAGGCGATCGAGTACCGGCAGTCCGACGTCACGACCGCGCACGCCCGGAGGATCCTCGCCGGCGGCGCCGATCTCTGTTGCCCGCTCGACGCCGACGAGTTCCTTCGCGTGCCCTCGCGCGCCGACCTCGAACGCGCCGCCGGGCAGGCCGGCCCGAGCCGGCACCTGGCCGTTCCGCGGTACACCTGCTGCCCCGAGTTCGGCGCCGGCGACATCGTTGCCCGCTTGCGTCGCGGCCGTCGCCTGGCGGACGAGCGCCACGGCCGCTTCAAGGTGATCGCCGGCCGTGCCCTGCTCGAGCAGCCGCAGGCGACGATGGGCGACGGCACGCTGGCGGTACCGCCCGGCAGCGGCCAGCCGTCGTCCCACGCGCTCGTGAGCGCGGAGCTCGCCTGCGTGGCGCACGTTCCGATCCGCAGCGCCGGGCAGTACACGTCCAAGTTTGCCGTCGGCTACCTCTCGCGGCTGCTCGCCGGCGTGCCGGAAGGCGAGATCGGCCTCCGGTGGAAGCGCGAATACGCGGCGATCCTGTCGGGCGCGAAGCCGACCGTCGACGACCTCGAGGCGCTCGTCGCGAACTACGGCGCGCTCGATGCCGACGGCACCGATCCAACGTCCGTCCGGTGGATCGACGATCCGTTCCTCGACGAGGGTCTCGTGCTGCGTCACACGCCCGCGACGCCGGTCAATCCGCTGGCGCGCATCCTCGGGTTCGGCGAGCGGGTCGCGGCCGAGATCGCGAGGACGACCGGCGGATTGTGATTGCCGCGAGCGGCCGCGGCGCCGGTGCCGCTCGCGCTGTCGGCCATCGAGCGGATGGCGCGCCGGCTCCTCGCGGCGAGAGGCCGGCCGTGAAGCTGTGGTCGGTGTCGATGGTCCGCAACGAGGCGGACATCGTCGAGCCCTGGGTCCGGCACAACCTCGCCGTGCTCGACGGCATGGCGATCATCGACCACGGCTCGATCGACCGCACGCTCGACATCCTGCGCAGGCTCGCCGGCGAGCGGCTGCCGCTCGTGCTCATCGACGGCAAGGCTCCCGGTTACCTGCAGGAGCAGATGACCACCGCCCTGGCCCGCCAGGTCTTCGCGCAGACCGGCGCCGACTTCGTCGTCCCGCTCGACGCCGACGAGTTCCTGAAGACGCCGTCCCGCGACGCGATGCGCCGCGCCCTCGCCGCCATCCCCTCCGGCATGCACGGGCTGCTGCACTGGCTCACCTACGTGCCCGACTTCTCGCGGCCGGCCGGCGACATCCTCGCGCTGCTCCGCGGCGCGAGGCGGCCCGCCGCCGAACGGCAGGTCTTCTACAAGGCGGTGGTCACCCGTCACCTGCTCGACACGCCCGCGGCAGCGCTGGGTCACGGAAACCACTGCGTCGCGGCGTCGCTCCACGGCAGGCTGGAGGACGCGCCGCCGCACGCGCGCGTGCGTGCCGGGCACGCCGCGATCGCGCACGTGCCGATCCGCAGTGCCGACCAGCTCGTCGCCAAGGTCGCGATCAAGAAGCTCGCGCGCCTCGCGGCCGGCACCGACTGGCAGCCGGATGCGGCATCGCAGGCGGCGTACGCGTCGATCGTCGCCGGACGCGAGCTCGACGCGGCGATGCTGACCGAGCACGCCGTCAACTGGTCGATCCCGCGCCCATGGTGGGCGCGGCCGGCCGACGTGCCGCTGGTCGACGACCCCTTCCTCGCGCCGGTCGAACTGAGATACACGCCGGGAGCGGCCGCGGCGCCGGTGCCGCCCGCGCTGTCGGCCATCGAGCGGATGGCGCGCCGGCTCCTCGCGGCGAGAGGCCGGCCGTGAAGCTGTGGTCGGTGTCGATGGTCCGCAACGAGGCGGACATCGTCGAGCCCTGGGTCCGGCACAAC
>JAKLIE010000144.1 GCA_022709775.1 Pseudomonadota bacterium | reverse complement strand
CGGCGAGCACCTGCGCTTCGTGCCCGACGAGTGGATCGCGACCTACCTGCACTGGATTCGCAACCTGCAGGACTGGTGCATCTCCCGCCAGCTCTGGTGGGGCCACCAGATTCCCGCGTGGTACGACGAGGCGGGCAACGTCTACGTCGCGCGCGACGAAGCGGACGCGCGAGCGCAGGCGCACGCGACGCTCGGCCGCGAGCCGGTGAGCTTCCGGCGCGACGAGGACGTCCTCGACACGTGGTTCAGTTCGGCGCTCTGGTGCCACTCGACGCTGGGCTGGACCGGCGACGCGAAGGCCGACGCCGCGAACCCTCACCTCGCCGCGTTCCTGCCGTCGAACGTGCTCGTCACCGGCTTCGACATCATCTTCTTCTGGGTCGCGCGCATGATCATGACGACGACCTGGTTCACCGGACGCATCCCGTTCCGCGACGTGTACATCAACGCGATCGTGCGCGACGAGGAAGGCCAGAAGATGTCGAAGTCGAAGGGGAACGTGCTCGACCCGCTCGACCTGATCGACGGCGTCGAGGTCGAGGCGCTCGTCGCCAAGCGCACCGCGAACCTGATGGACCCGCGGCAGGCGGAGTCGATCGCGAAGCGCACGCGCAGGCAGTTCCCGAACGGCATCCCGTCGTTCGGCGCCGACGCGCTGCGCTTCACGTTCGCGAGCCTCGCCACGTTCGGCCGCACGCTCAACTTCGATCTGAACCGGTGCGAGGGCTACCGCAACTTCTGCAACAAGCTGTGGAACGCGACGCGGTTCGTGCTGATGAACGTCGAGGGCAGGGAGGTCGAGCGGCGGCCGCTCGCGCCCGCCGAGCTCTCGTTCGTCGACCGGTGGCTCCTCGGCCGCGTGCAGCAGGCGAAGGCGGACATCATCGACGGGCTCGAGAGCTACCGTTTCGACCTCGCGGCGAAGGCGCTCTACGAGTTCGTCTGGGACGAGTACTGCGACTGGTACGTCGAGCTCGCGAAGGTGCAGCTCGCGCAGGCCGAAGCGACGGGCCACGCGGCGGCGGCCCGATGGACGCGGGCGATCCTCGTGCGCGAGCTCGAGGCGACGCTACGCCTCGCCCATCCGTTCATGCCGTTCATCACCGAGGAGCTGTGGCAGACGGTCGCGCCGCTCGCGGGAAAGACCGGCGAGACGATCTCGCTCGCGCCGTTCCCGAAGCCGAACCCGGATCTCCGTTTTCCGAAGGACGCATCCCGCGTCGCGCTGCTGAAGGGCATCGTCGACGCGGTCCGGTCGCTGCGTTCGGCGATGGGCCTCGCGCCGGGCACGAAGGTCGACGTGCTCGTGACCGGCGACGCCGAGGGCGAGGGCGTGGGAACGTTCAAGCCGTACGTGATGGCGCTCGCGCGGCTGTCCGACTTCCGGATCGTGGACGCGCTGCCCGACGTGGACGCGCCGGTGCAGGTCGTCGACACGCTGCGCGTCATGCTCGACGTGAAGGTCGACCCGGCGGCCGAGCGCGAACGCCTGTCGAAGGAGCGTGCGCGCCTCGACGGCGAGGCCACGAAGGCGAGGGCGAAGCTCGGCAACGAGAGCTTCGTCGCGCGGGCGCCCGCGGCGGTCGTCGAGCAGGAGCGCGCGCGGCTCGCGGGCTTCGAGGCGACGCTCGCGAAGCTCGACGAGCAGTTGAAGCGCCTCGCGGGCTGACGGAGCGGCGGCGATGGAGCGCGTCTGCGTCTACTGCGGAGCGAACCGGGGCCGCGATCCGGTCTACGCGGAGGCGGCGCGCGCGATGGGTCGCGCGCTCGCCGAACGAGGCATCGAGCTCGTCACCGGCGGCGGGCGCGTCGGCCTGATGGGCGTCGTCGCCGACGCGGCGCTCGAAGCGGGCGGCCGCGTCGTCGGCGTGATCCCGCAGGCGCTGATGAAGCGGGAGCTCGCGCACGCCGGACTCACCGAGCTCGTCGTGACCGCGTCGATGCACGAGCGCAAGGCGCGCATGGCCGAGCTCGCGGACGCGTTCGTCGCGATGCCCGGCGGGCTCGGCACCTACGAGGAACTGTTCGAGATCTGGACCTGGGGCCAGCTCGGCTGGCACCACAAGCCCTGCGGACTGCTGAACGCCGCTGGCTTCTACGACAAGCTCGTGGCGTTCCTCGACGGCGCGACGGAGGACCAGTTCCTCAAGCCCGAGCACCGCGCGATGCTGTCGTCGACGCCGACCCCGACCGCCTGCTCGACCGTTTCGCCGCCTACACGCCTCCCCTCGTGACCAAGTGGATCGGCGGCGAGCAGACCTAGTTCCGGCGGGGCGTTCCGGCCGGAGCGTCCCGTGCCGGAGGAGATGATCGAGCGCGCGCGGCGCACGTTCCGCGCGCTCCGGCATCGCAACTACCGGCTTTTCTTCGTCGGACAGGGGCTGTCGCTGATCGGGACCTGGGCGCAGCAGGTCGCGATGGGCTGGCTCACGTGGCGGCTCACCGGGTCCCCTTTCCTCCTGGGCGTCGTCGCGTTCTCCGCGAATGCCGGGATGCTGTTCCTCGGTACGTTCGCCGGCGTGATGGTGGATCGCGTCGACCGTCGGCGCGCGCTGCTCCTGACGCAGTCGCTGCTGATGCTGCAGGCCGTGGTGCTCACGGCGATCACGTTCCTCGGCATCGTGGACGTCGCGCACCTGGTCGCGCTCGCCCTGTTCCTGTCCGTCGTGCAGGTGTTCGACGTCGTGCTGCGGCAGTCGTCCTACGTGCACTTCGTCGGCGATCGCGCCGACCTGCCGAACGCGATCGCGCTCAACTCGATGATGGTCAACGGCGCGCGGGTGATCGGGCCGGCGCTCGCGGGCATGGTGCTCGCGGTCACGAGCGAGGCTGCGTGCTTCGCGATCAACGCGCTCTCGTTCCTCGCGGTTCTCGCGTCGCTGCTCCGGATGCGCTGGCCGGCACACCCGCATCCGGCGGGCGGCACGGGCTGGTGGTCGAGCTTCGTCGAGGGGACCCGCTACACGCTGGGCTTCGCGCCCGCACGGGCGCTGCTCGGGCTCGTCGCGATGATGTCCTTCACGATCGTGCCGTACAGCTCGCTGATGCCGATCTACGCGAAGGTGCACTTCGCGGGCGGTCCGCAGACGCTGGGGTTCCTGCTGTCGGCCGCCGGCAGCGGCGCGCTCGTCGCGATGGTGTGGCTCGCGGGGCGCCGCTCGGTGCGGGGACTCGGCAAGGTGATCGCGTACGCGTCGCTCGCGAGCGGCGGCGCGCTCGCGGCGTTCTCGCACCTCGAGCTGTTCCCGCTCGCGCTCGCGCTGATGGTGCCGGTGGGCGGAGGCATGACCCTCGCCGCCGCCGCGTCGAACACGATCCTGCAGACGATCGTCGACGACCGGCTGCGCGGGCGCGTCGCGGGTTTCTACACGCTCGCGTTCCTCGGCGTGGCGCCGCTCGGCCACATGGCGGCCGGTGCCGTGGCGGGCGCGGTCGGCGCGCAGAACGCGTTCCTGCTGAACGGGCTCGCCTGCGTCGCCGGCGGACTCGTCTTCATGCGCGCCCTGCCGCGGCTCTCCGCGGCGATCCGGCCGATCTACCGGAACCTGGGCATCCCGTCCGACGAGTAGGGGCGCCGCGGTGCCGGTCGCACGGCGGGCCGACTGTGTGACCGGGGTTACATACCCGAAGGGAGATGGCGGCGATCCTGCGCTGCAGGCGCCGGCGATCCGGGAATCGCGCGCGCGTCGTCAGCAGCGGGAGACCGATCCATGACCGAATCGCTGTCGTTCACCCTCGAGCTCGAGGAGCTGCGGGACTACGAGTTCCGCGTCAAGTTCGACTGGCCCGACGTCGCCGATCTCCGGCTCGACGAGCCCGAGCCGCTCGGGCGTTCGTCGGGACCCAACGCCGCGCGGCTCATCGGCGCCGCCGTCGCGAACTGCCTGTCCTCGAGCCTCCTGTTCTGCATGCGAAAGTTCAAGCAGTCGCCCGGCCCGATTCGCGCCGAAGTGAAGGGCGAGCTCGTCCGGAACGAACGCGGCCGGATGCGCATCGGGCGCTTCGACGTGACCATCCGGCTCGCGGACGGCGCCGCCGACATCGGCCACCTCGACCGGTGCATGGCGCAGTTCGAGGATTTCTGCGTCGTGACGGAGAGCGTCCGAAAGGGCATCCCGGTGGGCGTGCGCGTCGTGGATGCGGGCGGCACCGAGCTCCTCGCCACCCCGGCGGGCTGACCCTTGACGCGCAAGGGCATCGTCGTCGCTGCAGTCGCCACGCTGGCCGCGCTCGGCGTCGCGGCCGGCGTCTACCTGCGATGGGGGCGCGCGGTGGATGCCGTGGTCGTCGAGGCCGTGCAAGGCTCGCTGCCCACGCGCGTCGTCGGTCCCGGTACCGTGCAGGCGCGAATCGCCGTGACGCTCGGGTCGCGCATCACGGCGAGCGTCGTTGCGGTTCACGCCGACGTCGGCGACACCGTGAAGCGCGGCACGGTGCTGGTCGAGCTGGACGACCGCGACCTCGCGGCGCGACGCGCGGTGGTCGGCGGGCAGCGCGACGCACTCGGGGGGAACGTGAAGGCGGCCGAGGCGAGCGTCGATCGGGCCCGCGCGGACCTCGAGCTCGCGCGCTCGAAGCGGCGCCGCGACGCCGAATTGCTGAGGACCGGCTACGTTTCGCAGGCGGCGTTCGACGCCTCCGACGCGGGGTTGCGGGCGGCCGAGGCCGGTCTCGAAAATGCCCGATCGCTGCTTGTGGCCCGCGAGGCCGAAGCGAAGGCGCTCGACCAGGAGTCGCGCTACTCGGACACCGTTCTCTCGTTCACGCGGATCGCCTCGCCGCTCGACGGCATCGTCGTGTTGCGGCAGGCGGAGGTCGGCACGACCGTCGTCGCCGGCAGCCCGGTCCTTCGCATCGTCGATCCGTCGACGCTGTGGGTCGCGACCCGCATCGACGAGTCGGTCGTGGGGCGCGTGCGCGTCGGCCAGGCCGCGAGCATCCGACTGCGCACCGGCGACACCGTGCCCGGGAAGGTGGCGCGGATCGCGCGCCAGGCGGATGCCGCGGCGCGCGAGCTGGAAGTGAACGTCGCGTTCGGCACGACGCCGGCGAACTTCGCGATCGACCAGGAAGCGGACGTCGCGATCGTCACCGGCGAGGAGGCGGGAGTGGTCGTGCCGGTGTCCGCGCTCGTGCGCGACCGCACGGGCCGGCAGGGCGTGCTGGCCGTCGCCGACGCTCGCGCCGAGTTCCGCCCGGTCACGACCGGCGCGTCGGACCGCAGTCGCGTCGTCGTGCGCGAAGGGCTCGCGGCCGGGGAACGGGTGGTCGCGCCGGCCGCCGGCGTCGAGCCCGGATCGCGCGTGCGGTCGGTCGCCGGAACCAGCTGACGGGCGGCGGGCGCACCGATGGACCTCGCCGTCAAGGACATCCGGCGCCACGTCGGCAAGTTCCTCGCCACGATCGCCGGCGTCGCGATGCTGCTCGCGATCGTGCTGGTGATGAACGGCATCTACCAGGGCAACATCGCCGACGGCGTCTGGCTGATCGACAACACCGCGACCGACCTCTGGGTCGTCGAGCGCGGGCGCGGCGGGCCGATCAACGAGAGCTCGCGGATGCCGAAAGACAGCTACCGAAGCGTCGCGGCGACGCCGGGCGTCGCGCGGGCGAGCCCGCTCGTCCTCTACACGGCGCAGCGCGAGATCGCCGGCACCAGCCAGCAGTTCACGATCGTCGGCTACGACGTCTTCGGCGGCCTGGGCGGTCCCGGCCGCATCGCGCAGGGCCGGGCGATCGAGGCGCCCCACTACGAGATGGTCGCCGATAGGAAGCTGGGCCTCGCTCCGGGCGACCGGGTCGCGCTCGCGACGCACGACTACACGGTGGTCGGCCTCACCGAAGGCGCGGTCGACGCGGCCGGCAATCCGCTCGTCTA
>JAKLIE010000143.1 GCA_022709775.1 Pseudomonadota bacterium | reverse complement strand
TGCTTTCCCGGCTCGGCCCCGAGCCGTTCTCGACCGCCTTCGACGCCGAATCGCTCTACCGCGCCACGCGCGGCCGGCGCGCGGCGATCAAGCTCGCGCTGATGGACAACCGGCTGGTCGTGGGGGTGGGCAACATCTACGCGAACGAGGCGCTGTTCCGGGCGGGCATCCGGCCCACCCGCGCCGCCGGGCGGCTGTCCCGCGCGCGCCTCGCCGGCCTCGCGGACGCGGTCCGCAAGACGCTCGCCGAGGCGATCGACAAGGGAGGCAGCACGCTCCGGGACTACGTGGACGCCGCCGGCGAGCCGGGGGCCTTCCAGCTCGAGTACGCCGTCTACGGCCGAGAGGGCCTGCCCTGCCCGGCCTGCGGCACGCCGGTCCGCGCGATCCGGCAGGGGCAGCGCTCGACGTTCTATTGCCCGACCTGCCAGACCTGACCCGCCGACCGCGCCCGCGACGCCCGGCAACCGCCCCGGAAGGCCGGGTCCGGCGGCCCTCCCCGGGCATGGCTCGTGCTTGCGACCTGTGTGGTACATTCGCCGCCCGCCCGTCGTCGACGGACGCGCGGCCCGCAAGGGGGACGGATGATCCACGCTCGCGAACTCGCAGCCCGATTCGAGGCCTACGGCGACTGGCGCCGACGCCTGTCCGCGGGCGTCTCGGCGATGCACGAGTGGCTCGCCGACCAGGATCTGGCCGATGCGCAGGTCGACCTGCGCGTGCAGCGACTGCTGGAGCGCCTCCACCAGGACAAGCTCGTCGTCGCTTTCGTCGCGGAGTTCTCGCGCGGCAAGTCCGAGCTCATCAACGCGATCTTCTTCGCCGATTTCGGCCAGCGCCTGCTGCCGTCCGCCGCGGGCCGGACGACGATGTGCCCGACCGAGATCCTGCACGACCCCTCGCGCCCGCCCTCGATCCGCCTGCTGCCGATCGAGACGCGACTCAAGGACGGCACGGTCGCCGAGCTCAAGCACTACGCGGACGAGTGGGTGACGCTGCCGCTGGACCTCGGGTCCGCCGAGCGGATGTCCGACGCGCTCGGGCGCGTGTCGCAGGTGAAGCGCGTGCCGGTGGCGCTGGCGCGGCGCTACGGCCTCCACGACGAGGACCTCGTCGCGTCGTTCGAGCACCGCGACGACGGCAGCGTCGACATCCCTTGCTGGCGGCACGCGGTGATCAACTTCCCCCATCCGCTGCTCAAGCAGGGGCTCGTGATCCTCGACACGCCGGGGCTGAACGCGATCGGCACCGAGCCGGAGCTCACGCTCTCGCTGCTTCCGAGCGCGCACGCGGTGCTGTTCATCCTGGCGGCGGACACGGGCGTCACGAAGACCGACCTCGAAGTCTGGAACGAGCACCTCGCCGGCGCCGATCCCGCGACGCAGGCGGGCAGGCTCGTGATCCTGAACAAGATCGACGGCCTGTGGGACGAGATGAAGTCCGCCGCGGAGATCGAGGCGGAGATCGCGCGGCAGTCGCGCGCGAGCGCCGAGACGCTCGCGGTGCCGCCGGAGCAGGTGTTCCCGGTGTCGGCGCAGAAGGCGCTGCTCGCCAAGATCAACGGCGACGACGCGCTGCTCGCGAGGAGTCGCCTCCCCCGCCTCGAGAGCGCGCTGTCGGGCAAGCTCGTGCCGGCGAAGCGCGACATCGTCGGCGGCGCGGCGCTCGCGGAGGTCCGGACGCTCGTCGCGGGCATCCGTGCGATCCTCGACGCCCGCGGCGCGGGCGTCGCCGAGCAGCTCGCCGAGCTCACGGCGCTGCGCGGGAAGAACCAGGACGTGGTCGAGCACATGATGCATCGCGTGCGCGAGGAGAAGGCGGTGTTCGAGCGCGGGCTCGCGCGCTTCTCGGCTCTGCGCACGGTGTTCACCCAGCACACGACCGCGCTCTACGACCTGATCGGACTCGACCAGCTGCGCGCCAACGCGGGACGCACGCGCCGGGCGATCGAGGCGAGCCTGTTCACGAAGGGCGTGCGCGGCGCGATGAACGACTTCTTCGCCCAGATCCGCGCCGACCTGGACGCGGCCGCCCGGAAGTCGGGCGAGATCCACGAGATGATGGGGGCGATGTACGCGCGCTTCGCGAAGGAGCACAACCTCGAGCCGTTCTCGCCGCCGCCGTTCTCGGTGCTCAAGTACGTGAAGGAGGTCGAACGGCTCGAGCGTGCCTATCAGCAGCACATCAACACGCTGTGGAACATGGCGAGCAAGGCCAAGTTCCCGCTGATGAAGCGCTTCTTCGAGACCGTCGCGTCGCGCGTCCGTCACCTCTACGACATCGCGAACCGCGACGTCGACGCGTGGCTCAAGTCGGTCATGTCGCCGCTCGAGACGCAGGTGCGCGAGCACCAGTTGCAGCTCAGGCGCAGGCTCGAGAGCATCAAGCGCATCCACCGCGCGAGCGACGAGCTCGAGGAGCGCGTCGCCGAGCTCGTGGCCCAGGGCGAGGCGCTGGACGCGCAGGCCCGCGCGCTCGAGGCTCGCGTCGCGGGAATCGAGGCGCTCGTCCACGGCCAGGACGAGCTGCCGCTGGCGGCGAACGCTTAGCGGCGTCGCCGCGCCCCGCCTTGCCTCAACCGCCCGAGGAGGCCGCGGCACCCGCCGTCGCGGCCTTCGCCTTCATCAGCCCTTCGTACTTGAGGCGCAGCCCGGCCTTCGATTCGACGTGCGCGGGGTCGACCGGAATGCAGTCGACCGGGCACACCTCGCGGCACTGCGGCACGTCGTAGTGGCCGACGCACTCGGTGCAGCGCGCCGGGTCGATCACGTAGATCTCGGGCCCCTGCGAGATCGCCTGGTTCGGGCACTCGGGTTCGCAGACGTCGCAGTTGATGCACTCGTCGGTGATCAACAGGGCCACGTCAGCCCCCGGACTTCGCCCTGAGCCTCGCGGCGACCGACGGGTGCACGAAATCCCCGACGTTGCCTCCGAAGCGCGCGATCTCGCGCACGATCGTCGCCGACACGAACATGTACTGCTCCGACGGCGTGAGGAAGAGCGTCTCGACCTCGGGCCACAGACGGCGGTTCATGCCCGCCATCTGGAACTCGTACTCGAAGTCCGACACCGCGCGCAGCCCCCGCAGGATCGCCCGCGCGCCCTGGTCGTGCACGAACGCCATCAGCAGCGACGAGAAACCCGTGACGGTGGCGTTGGGCAGGTCGGCGAGCACCTCGCGCGCCATCGCGATGCGCTCGTCCAGCTCGAACATCGGCCGCTTCGCCTCGGAGGCCGCGATGCCGACGACGACGCGGTCGAACAGGCGCGCAGCGCGCCGCACGAGGTCCTCGTGGCCGCGGGTGAACGGGTCGAACGTGCCGGGATAGACGACGGTCAGCATGGCGCGAGCAGATGATAATGCACCTGCCCGGCGCGTCCCGCCCGGACGATCTCGAGCCCCGGCGGCGGGACGAGCGCGCGTCCCGCCTCTGCGTAGATCGCGCCGCCCTCGGCGAGGCGCGCCCCGCAGGCGGGCAGCAGCCAGTCCCAGGGATCCTCGGCGAACGGGGGGTCGAGGAACACCACGTCGAAGTGACGGATTTCGCGGTCGAGGAACGCGCGCGCATCGGCCCGATGCGACTCGAGACCCGCGGCCCCGATGGCCTCGGCATTGTCGGCGAGCGCACGGACCAGTGCCGGGTTGCGGTCGACGGCGACGGCCAGCGCCGCGCCGCGCGAGAGCGCCTCGAGCGACATCGCGCCGGTACCTGCATAAGGCTCGAGCGTCGAGCGGCCGGCGAGGTCCTGCCCGAGCCAGTTGAACAGCGTCTCGCGCACCCGGTCCGGTGTCGGTCGCAATCCGGGAACGGGCGGAAAGCGCAGCACGCGGCCGCGGTGGCGGCCGCCGATGATGCGCACGCGGTTCGTCGTCGGAATCGCCACCGGTCCGTCTCGTCAAAGTCGCGCTTCGCGCGTCCCCCGGGGGCGGTCTCGCCTGCACGGGTAAAATTGCAGCTTACCAATCGCCGCGACCTCGATGTTCGACCTGTTCAAGCGCAAGACCGACGACGCCGCGCCCAAGCCCTCGCCGGACGACGCCGCGCCGAAGCGCTCGTGGACCGAGAGGCTCACCGGCGGCCTGGCCGCGTCGCGCGAGCGCCTGTCGGGCGCGCTCGCTGGCGTGTTCCGGCGGCGGGCGCTCGACGACGAGGCGATCGAGGAGCTCGAGACCGCGCTCCTCACGTCGGACGTGGGCGTCGCGGCGACCGCGCACCTGGTCGAGGACCTCAAGGCACGCTACAAGCGGGCGGGCGCCGACGCCGACCCGCGCGCGCTGATGCGCGAGTCGCTGGTGGAGCTCCTCGCGCCCATCGAGAAGCCGTTCGCGATCGGCCCCGAGCGGCCGTTCGTGATCATGATCGCGGGGGTGAACGGCGCGGGGAAGACGACCTCCATCGGCAAGCTGGCGAAGTGGCTGCAGCAGCACGGGCATTCGGTGCTGCTCGCGGCGGGCGATACGTTCCGCGCGGCCGCCCGAGAGCAGCTCGCCGTCTGGGGCGAGCGCAACAACGTCGCGGTGATCGCGCAGGCGGGCGGCGACCCGGCCGCGGTCGCGTTCGACGCGGTAGGCGCGGCGAAGGCGCGAGGCATCGACGTCGTGCTCGCCGACACCGCCGGGCGCCTGCCCACGCAGCTCAACCTGATGGACGAGCTCGCGAAGGTGAAGCGCGTGATCGGCAAGGCGCATGAAGGCGCGCCGCACGCGGTGCTGCTCGTGCTGGACGCGAACACCGGGCAGAACGCGCTCGCGCAGGTCGGGGCGTTCGATCGGGCCGTCGGCCTCACCGGGCTCGTGCTCACGAAGCTCGACGGGAGCGCCAAGGGCGGCGTCGTCGCCGCGATCGCACGCGAGCACCCGGTGCCGCTCGCGTTCGTCGGCGTGGGGGAAGGCGTCGACGACCTCCGGCCATTCGTCGCGTCCGAGTTCGTCGACGCGCTGCTGCCTGCCGACGCCTGACCCCCCGGCGTCGCCGCCAGGCACGCCCCTCGCCGCGAGCGCTAGCGCTCACTCACGTCGCCAACCCTGTCGAAGCGCGGCACCGGGGTCGGGCCTCCGTCGCAGCCATCCATCCTCCCCGGCCGCCACTCGCTCCGCCCGCTGCGGCGCCGGTCATATCCGACTGGCACGCTCAGGAACTTTTCGGCACGTTAGCACTCTCATTGCACGAGTGCTAAACTGGTGTCGGGCAAGGAGGATCCCGAGGATTCCCCGGCACCCTTGAGAGAGGAGATTCACGATGACCGGTTCCGCGCTGGCGTTCCCGACCCCCGCTTCGCTGGGGAGTCTGGATCACTACATCCAGGCGGTGAATCGCTTCCCGCTCCTGACCGCGGAGCAGGAGACCGAGCTCGGCCGCCGCTGGCGCAATGCCGAGGACGTCGATGCCGCCCGCCAGCTGGTGATGTCGCACCTGCGCCTGGTCGTCGCCGTGTCGCGCAACTACCAGGGCTACGGTCTCCCGCAGGGCGACCTAATCCAGGAAGGCAACGTCGGCCTGATGAAGGCCGTGCGGCGGTTCGACCCCGAGAGGGGCGTGCGCCTGGTTTCGTTCGCGCTGCACTGGATCAAGGCCGAGATCCACGAGTACATCCTGCGCAACTGGCGGCTCGTGAAGGTCGCGACCACCAAGGCGCAGCGCAAGCTGTTCTTCAACCTGCGGAGCATGAAGACCTCGTCGCACGCGCTGTCCCGCGACCAGGCGGCGGTGATCGCGCGCGAGCTCGGCGTGAAGCCCGAGGAAGTGGTCGAGATGGAGACCCGGCTTTCCGGGCACGACATCGCGCTCGACCCGACCCCGGCGGACGACGAAGAGCACGCCTACGCGCCGATCGCCTGGCTCACCGCCAACGGCGACGACGAGCCCGCGCAGATCCTCGAGCGCAAGCAGGCGGAGCAGG
>JAKLIE010000142.1 GCA_022709775.1 Pseudomonadota bacterium | reverse complement strand
GTGCAGCTCGAGCAGCGCGTCGTCGTGCGGCGCATTCGCGATCGAGAAGCTCCGGCGTCTGCCGTCCTTGAGCAGGAAGTCGACGTACTGGCCGGCGAGGAACTGCAGCCGCTCGTTGGCGGGCAGTTTCACTCTTACGATCGCGACGTCCGCGGCGGGCCGGTCGATCGACTCGATCCGGCAGGGCACGCGCTTGATCGGGATGTCGCCGGCGCGGCGCACCTCGCGCACCTCGATCGCGATGTCGCTCAGAGGCTTCGCGCAGCAGAAGAGCGCGTAGCCCGCGCGCTTCTCGTCGTCGGTCAGCGTGGTCGCCTGGTGCGGGCCGTAGTCGACCACCCCCGACAGGAGCCTGCCCTTGCAGGTCCCGCACGCGCCGTTGCGGCATCCGTAGGGAAGCAGTAGGTCGGCGCGCGTCGCCGCCTCGAGCACGGTCTCGTCGGCGGCACACGCGAACGCGTGGCCGGCGGGCTTTATGGTAACCTCGAACGTCATGTGTATCGTGGTCTCGCGCGCCGGACCGGTCGTGCCCGGCGCTCCCGGCGTTCCCGCCCCCGGCGCATGATCCGAGTGCTCGTCGTCGGCTGCGGCGACGTCGCGATGCGCGCGGCGCGGCTGCTTGCAGGCCGCGCCCGCCTGGTCGGCCTCACGCGCAGCGCCGACGACGTCCCGAAGCTTCGCGCCTGCGGCTTCGTCCCGATCGTGGGCGACCTCGACGATCTTCGCGCGCTGCGGCGACTTCGCACCGCGCCCTACGCCGTCATGCACTTCGCGCCGCCGCCCCCGGAGGGCCGCAGCGACCCGCGCACCGGCCACCTCGTCGCCGCGCTCTCGGCGGCGGGCAGGATACCACAGCGGTTCGTCTACGTTTCGACCTCGGGCGTGTACGGCGACTGCGCCGGCGCGCGCGTCGCCGAGACGCGGCCGCGCCGCGCGCAGTCGCCGCGCGCGCGCCGGCGCGTCGACGCCGAGGATCGCCTGCGCGCGTGGGCAGCGCGCAACGGCGTGTCGCTCGCGATCGTGCGCGCGCCCGGCATCTACGCGGAGACGCGGCTGCCGCTCGAGCGGCTCCGCCAGCAGACGCCCGTGCTCGTTCCGGAGGACGACGTCTACACGAACCACGTCCACGCCGACGACCTCGCGCGCGTCGCGGTCGCGGCGCTCTTCCGGGGCCGGCCGAACCGCGCGTACCACGCGACGGACGACGCCGAGCTGAAGATGGGACAGTGGTTCGACGCGGTCGCGGACGCGTACCGGCTGCCGCGCCCTCCGCGCGTCGGCTGGGACGAGGCGGAGGCGCGCGTCGCGCCGATGCTGCTCTCGTTCATGAGCGAGTCGCGGCGCCTCTCGAACGACCGGATGAAGCGCGAGCTTCGCGCGAGGCTGCGCTACCCGACGCCGCAGGCGATGCTCGACGAGGCGGCGCCGCGCGAGCTGCGCAAGCAGATGCCGCTCTCGTTCTAGGGCCGCCCGGTGAGCGCCGAACGCGAACCGGCCGCGCCGCGCACGCTCGCGCAGCGCCTCGACGCGTGGGAGCGCCTCGTGCGCCTCGACAAGCCGATCGGCACGCTGCTCCTGCTGTGGCCGACGCTGACGGCCCTCTGGATCGCCGCGCGCGGTACGCCGCCGCTGTCGGTCGTGCTGATCTTCTCGCTCGGCACGCTGCTGATGCGCTCGGCCGGCTGCGCGTTCAACGACTGGGCGGACCTGGGCTACGACGCGCACGTCAAGCGCACGAGCCGGCGGCCGCTCGTGACCGGCGAGGTCGCGCCGCGCGAAGCGCTCGCGGTGGGCGCGGGACTGGCGCTCTGCGCGTTCGCGCTCGTGCTGTTCACGAACCGCGCGACGATCGTGCTCGCCGTCGCGGCGCTCGCGATCTCGATCGCCTATCCGTTCTTCAAGCGCTTCTTCGCGCTGCCGCAGGCGTTCCTCGGCATCGCATTCTCGTTCGGGATCCCGATGGCGTTCGCGTCCGTTCGCGGCGAGGTCGAGTGGCCCGGCTGGCCGATGCTGGCGATCAACCTGCTGTGGGTGATGGCCTACGACACCGAGTACGCGATGGTGGACCGCGACGACGACGTCCGGATCGGCATGCGCACCTCCGCGATCACGTTCGGCCGCTTCGACGTCGCGGCGGTCGCGATCTCGTACGCGGGCTACCTCGCGGGCATGGCGTGGGTCGGCCGGCTGATGGCGCTCGGGCCGCTGTACTACGCCGGGCTGGTCGCCGCACTCGCCTGCGCCGGCTACCACCTGTGGCTGATCCGCGGCCGCGACCGCGAGGCCTGCTTCCGCGCGTTCCTGCACAACCACTGGCTCGGCTTCGCGGTGTTCGCGGGCACCGCGCTCGACTACGCGGTGCGCGCACGCGCATGGCCCAGGTTCGCGTAGCGCGCGCGGGCGAGCGCGGCCTTCCGCCGGTCCTGCCCCGCGAGGCGCGCATCCTGGTGCTCGGCAGCTTTCCGGGCGTCGCGTCGCTCGCGGCGCGCCGGTACTACGCGCACCCGCGCAACCACTTCTGGCCGGTGATGGGCACGATCCTCGGCGAGCCGCTGACCGCGATGTCCTACGAGGAGAGGCTCGCGCGCCTCGCCGCCCGCGGCATCGCGCTGTGGGACACGATCGTCGCGTGCGAGCGCGAGGGGTCGAGCGACCAGGCGATCCGCAATGCCATGCACGCCGAGGTCTCGCGCGTGCGGCGCGCTTCCCCCGGCGTCGTGGTGGTCGCGTTCAACGGCAACACGGCCGCGCGCGCGGCGCCGCGCTGGCGCGAGGCGGGCTACGCGACGCTCGCGCTGCCGTCGACGAGTCCCGCGTACACTCGGCCGCTCGAGGAGAAGGTCGCCGCGTGGCGGGCGCTCGACGCGTGGCTTTGAACCGGAGGCAGCGATGGACCTGGGACTGAAGGATCGGACAGTGGTCGTGACCGGCGCGAGCAAGGGCATCGGGCTCGCCTGCGTGCACGGGTTCGCGGCCGAGGGCGCACGCGTTGCGATGATCTCGCGCTCGCGTGCCAACCTCGACGCCGCGCTCGCCGCGATGCCGCCGACGGCGCACAGGCCGGTCGCGGTGGCCGCGGACCTCACGCGCGCCGACGAGGCGGCACGGGCGATCGCCGAGGTCGAGCGCGCGCTCGGGCCGATCGACGTGCTCGTCAACTCGGCGGGCGCGGCGAAGCGCCATCCGCCCGACGAGCTCACCGCGAAGGCGTGGCACGACGCGATGGACGCGAAGTTCTTCAGCTACATCCATCCGATCGACATCGTCGTCAAGTCGATGGCCGCGCGCGGGCGCGGCGCGATCGTGAACATCGTCGGGCAGGGCGGCAAGGTCGCGAATCCCGTGCATCTGCCCGGAGGGGCGGCCAACGCCGCGCTGATGCTCGCGACGGCGGGGCTCGCCGCCGCCTACGCGCCGAAGGGCGTTCGCGTCAACGCGATCAACCCGGGCGCGACGCTCACCGGGCGCGTGCAGGAGGGGCTCGCCGCCGAGGCGCGCATGACCGGGCTCGCCGCCGACGAGGTGCTCGCACGCATGAGGCAGCGCATCCCGCTCGGACGGCTCGGGACGCCCGAGGAGGTCGCGCGCGTCGCGGTGTTCCTCGCCTCGGACGCGGCGAGCTACGTGTCGGGCGCGATCGTCCCGATGGACGGCGTCTCGAACCCGGTGATCTGACGCCGACGGGCGTGCCCGGCCTTTCCCGCCGGCCCGGCGCGCGCGCCCAACGACTCAGCGCGGGCGCTCGCGCACGGCGAGCGACGCCAGCGCGCCGAGCGCCGCGGCCGCGGCGAGGATCGCGATGCCGGTGGTCCACGCCGACGCGAGGTCGCCCGACGCGCGTCCCCGGTCGATCGCCCATCCGACGAGCGGCTGGAGGATGCCGGTGCCGAGGAAGATCCCGGTGTTGACCACCGAGGTCGCGATGCCCGAGTGCTCGGGCCGGTTCACTTCCTTCGCGATCGTCCACGACAGCGTGAATCCGGGGATCAGGAGCCCCATCGCGAAGAACCAGGCGAGCGTGGCGGGCAGCGGCCACGCGGCGTGAAGCAGCCACGGCAGCCACGAGAGCGCGAACGCGAACGTGCAGAAGCGCATCACGCCGCGGCGGTTGCCCAGCCGGTCCGAGACGACCCCGATCGCGACCGCGCCGATTGCGACGCCCAGAAGGAGCAGGCTCGCGTGCTGCGCGGCGACGACGCGCGGGTAGCCGTACGCGTGCTCGAGCCACGGGACCGCCCAGAGTCCCGCGAACGCGAGGTAGCAGCCCCCGATGCCGACGTTGACGACGAACGCGGGCCAGGTCGCGGGGTTCGCGAGCACCGACGCGAGCGCCGCGCGCCAGTCGAGCTTCGCGCCCGGTGCGGGCGGCGGCGCGACCGGCGCGTAGCCCAGCATCTCCGGGCGGTCGCGCACGCGCCACCAGGTCGCGAGCGCGAGCACGAGCGACAGTGCGCCCAGCGCGACGAACACCGCGCGCCAGGACGCCTGCGTGACGATCCACGCGAGCGGCGCGCCGGCGACGACCGCGCCCAGGTTGCCCGCGAACATCGTCACGCCGTTCAGCGTGGCGAAGCGGCGCGCCTCGAACCAGGTCGCGTTGATCTTGAGAATCGCGATGAACGCGACCGACACGCCGACGCCGACCAGCGTCCGGCCGACGGCGGCGATCTCCCACGAGGGGGCGAGCGCGAAGGCGAGCGAGCCGATGCCCGCGACGAGCGACCCGCCGACGAGCAGTCGCCGCGGGCCGACGGTGTCGGCGAGCACGCCGACCGGTATCTGAAGCAGCGTGTAGACGTAGAAATACGTCGCGGCCAGCGTTCCGAGCACGGCCGCCGGGATGTCGAACGCGCGCTGCAGTTCGGCCGCGATCGCGGCCGGCGCCGTCCGGTGGAAGAACGACAGCACGTAGCCCGCGAGCAGGATCGCGAACACCGCGCGCCGGGCGCGCAGGAACGAGGCGGTGCGACCGGCGGCATCGTGCATCGCCGCATTCTATCCCGGGGGACCAGGGCCTGTTGGCGCTACCGGGCGCGAGTGCCCCGAAGGCGCTGACAGGCCCTAGAATCGCGCATCGGAACGGAGGGTGCGATGGCTTACAGGGACCTGCGCGACTTCATCGGCCAGCTCGAGCGCGACGGCGAGCTCGTGCGCGTGCGCGCGGAGGTGGATCCGAAGCTGGAGATGACGGCGTTCTGCGATCGCGTGCTCCGCAAGGGCGGCCCCGCGATCCTGTTCGAGCGGCCGAAGGGAACGTTCCGCGCGCCTTCCGGTGCGGCGATTCCCGTCCTCGGGAACCTCTTCGGCACGCCTGGGCGCGTCGCGCGCGCGATGGGCGCGGACCCGGCGAACTGGCGCGAGAGCCTGCGCGAGGTCGGGCGCCTGCTCGCGTTCCTCAAGGAGCCCGAGCCGCCGAAGGGCCTGATGGACGCGTGGCAGAACACGCGCCCGGTGTTCATGAAGGTGCTCGACATGGCGCCGAAGGAACGGAGCTCCGCGCCTTGCCAGGACGTCGTGTGGGAAGGTTCCGACGTCGACCTCGCGCGCCTGCCGGTGCAGACCTGCTGGCCGGGCGACGCCGGGCCGCTGATCACCTGGGGACTCACCGTCACGCGCGGGCCGCACAAGAAGCGCCAGAACCTCGGCATCTACCGGCAGCAGGTGATCGCGCGCGACAAGGTGATCGTGCGCTGGCTCGCGCACCGCGGAGGCGCGCTCGACGCGCGCGATCACGCGCGCGCTCATCCGGGCACGCCGTTCCCGGTCGCGGTGGCGCTGGGCGCCGATCCGGCCACGATCCTCGGCGCGGTCACGCCGGTACCGGACACGCTCTCCGAGTACCAGTTCGCCGGGCTGCTGCGCGGCGGGCGCACCGAGATCGTCCGCTGCATCACGCACGACCTGCAGGTGCCCGCGTCCG
>JAKLIE010000141.1 GCA_022709775.1 Pseudomonadota bacterium | reverse complement strand
GATGATCAGCGCCGATGCCGCAGCGCACGCGAGACCGGCGGCGCGCAGCGGCGCGAGGTGCCGCCGCTCGTAGCCGCGTCCCGGCAGGCGGCCCGCGGCAGCGTGCTGCGCCTCGCGCAGCTCGGCGTAGCGCTTGGCGAGCGCGAGGCTCGCGAACAGCGCGAACGAGAGCGCGAGGAGCCAAGGCGACGCGTCCACGCCGATCGCCGCACCCCCCGCGACCACGCGCATCACGTAGAGGCCGGCGAGGACCGCGACGTCGGCCCCGACCCAGCGCTTGAGCACGAACGTGTAGCCGAGCGCCAGCGCCGCGTAGGCGGCGAGCCACGCGACGGCGGCGAGGGGGAGCGTCGTGACGGCGAGCGACGCCGAGAGCGCGAGCAGCACCGCCGCCACCGCGGCGCCTGCGCCTGCGTCGAGCTCGCCCGACGCGAATGGCCGGTGACGCTTGCGCGCGTGGCGCCGGTCCGCGTCCCGGTCCGCGATGTCGTTGACGAGGTAGATCGCCGACGCCGCGAGCCCCATCGCGACGAACATCGCCAGCGCGGCGAGCATGGTGGCCGGGTCGCCGTAGCGGTGGGAAGCCACCGCCGGCACGAACACGAGGAGATTCTTCGACCACTGGTGCGGACGCAGCGCGCGCCACCATGCCGACCGGCGCGCGCGCGGCGCGACGGCCGTCGCCGGGGAATCGGAGGAAGGGGACATCGCCATGCCCGCGTCGGGATCGGGCATTCTATCGTCTGCGGCGCCGCCGGTGACGCTGAGATCGGCTTCCCTCCCGGGGAGGAACGACTCCGGCGTTGCCGCGGTCGTCGGACTTCGTGCCGACGGCGCGTCGACCGGGCGACATCCATGATCCAGCGCAACCGCACCGACCGCACCCATCCTTCGCCGGCGTCGCCCGCCGAATCGCCCTGCTTCTCGTCGGCACGCTCGACGCCCTCACTGCACGGCTTGCGCGTGCGCGAAGCCAACGGGGGCTCGCGGGCGCTCTACTACGCGCGATCGATGCTGACGCTCGCCGCGCGCGTGCGCTCGCCGATCGCGACCGCGTGGTCGCTGGCCGGGCGGCGCCGTCCGACCCGCGTGGCACTCCGGAACGGCGTCACGCTGCGCTGCCGCGATGCGATGGACCTGTGGATCGTCAAGGAGACGTGCCTCGACCGCGACTACGAGCCGGAGGGCCACCGCGTCCGTCCCGGCGACCGGGTGCTCGACCTCGGCGCCGGGATCGGCGACTTCGCCGTCACCGCCGCGATCCTCGGCGGCGCGCGGTGCGTCGTCGCGTGCGAGCCGGATCCTTCGAGCTTCGCGCTGCTCTGCGAGAACGTGCGCGCCAACCGTGCACACGGAGTCGTCCCGCTCGCGCTGGCCGCCAGCCCGGACGGCGGACCGCTGGAGCTCGCGTCCGACGCGCATCCCGTCCTCGGCGCGACGAGGCCGGCGACCGGCCGCGGAACGCCTGTCGCCTCCGCCACGCTCGGCGACCTCGTCGCGCGGCTGCCGGGCGGCTGCGACTTCATGAAGATCGACGTCGAGGGCGGCGAGTACGCGCTGCTGCTCGAAGGATGCGACGCGGCGACGCTCGCGGCCATCGACCGGATCAGCGTCGAGATCCATCCGGCCCCGCCTGGCCGAGTGCACGAGCTCGTCGCGAAGCTCGAGGCGAGCGGATTCGCCGTGCGTGTCGCGCCGAGCCCGGTCCATCGTGGCCAGGGCCTGCTCTTCGCCCAGCGCCGCGTCAGCGCCTGACGAGCCTCATCGCGAGGTTCACGGTCGCGGCCGCCGGGCCTTCGTCGTCCCGGTTGAAGCGATCGGGCCACAGGAATGCCGCACGCAGCGCGCGCCAGGGCGACGTCCGCGACGCGCCCTCGCCGCCCCGGCGGTCGACCGCGCGGGCGAGCGACGCGGGCACCCGTCCCGATTCGAGCAGCGGCTTGCCGACGCCGTAGATCAGGTTGTGCGCGAACGGCCAGCTCACGCGGCCGAAACGGCGCGTCTCGACGACGTCGAAGCCGGCCTGCGCCGCGAGCGCGGCAAGCTGTCGTTCCGAATACAGGCGCAGGTGGCCCGCCCAGATGCCCGCCAGCGCTCCCTCGCGCACCGGTGCGACGCCGAGACGCTCGCGCGTCCGGTTGACCGGGTCCCACAGCCAGGGATAGCGGTCGTGCGGCACCGTGAGCGCGACCACGCCACCCGGGCGAAGCACCCGCGCCGCCTCGCGCAGCGCCCTCAAGTCGTCGTCGACGTGCTCGAGCACTTCGCTCATCACGATGCCCGCCGCACAGCCGTCGGGCAGCGGCAGCGACGTCGCGCTGCCGACCAGCACCTGCGCCGCGGGCGCGCCGGCGAGCGCGCGGGCCGCGACGGCCGCGATCGCCGGATCGCGCTCGATGCCGACGATGCGCGCGTGGCCGAGCGCCGCGTAGTAGTGCAGGTAGTAGCCGCGCCCGCACCCGACGTCCACGTGGAGCCGCCGCGGGTCCGGGTCCGGCGGCAGCCAGCCGATCACCGTGCGCACGCGACGGGCGAACACCGGGTCGGCCTCGCCGGCGAGCAGCGCGTCGAGCGCGGTCGCGCTCATGCGTTGCCGCCGAGCACGCGCTCGTACGCGTCGATCGTGCGCGCGAAGTCGAACGCTCGGGTCACGCGCGCACGATCGGGCCGGTACGCGTCGCGATGGGCGAGGACGTCGTCGATCGCGTCGACGAGCCCGACCACCGACCCGCTCTCGAAGAGTCGCCCCGCACCGGTCGCCTGCACGGGCACGCGCGCGCCGGGAACGTCGCTCGCGACCACCGGCGTGCCGCACAGCATCGCCTCGACCTGGACCAGCCCGAAGCACTCGGTCTCCGACGGCAGCGCGAGCACGTCGCAGGCCGCATAGACGTTCGCGAGCGCCTGCGCGTCGTCGATGAGCCCGAGGAAGCGGACCGCGTCCTTCGCGGCAGCCACCCGCGGCTCGAACGCATCCCTCGTGTCCTCGTAGCCGAGGCGCTCCTCGCCCGCGAACACGACCCGGAGGTGCGGGTGCCTGCGCCGGAGCGGCGCGATCGCGTCCAGCAGCAGGTCGGGCCGCTTCTCGCGCGCGAAACGGCCTGCGAAGGCAACGAGCGGCCCCCCTTCGGGCGCGAGCTCGCGCCGGAGGATCGCCGCCGCGGCCGGATCCGGCGACGGGATCGCAATCGGAGGCGCGACGACGACGATCCTGTCGCGCCACGGCGCGAGCCATGCGCTGTGCGCCGCGTAGTCGTCCGAGTACGCGACGATCGCGTCGGCGCGCCTCGCCGCGTACCGCCACCCGGCACGCGTCGCACGCTCGATGACGCGATTCATCGCGCCGTCCGGCAGGTGGAGGTCTCCGTGATGCGTCACGACGAACCTCGTGCGCGTCCGCCCCGCGATCGCCCCCCAGAGCGCGAGCTCGGCCATGGGCGAGTTCGCCCAGACGACGTCCGCGTCGCGCGCGAGCCGCCATGCCGCGAGCGGATAGCCGGGCATCAACGCTCCCCGGCTCACGCGGAGCGGCGCATCGAGGCGCACCACGTCCACGCCGGCGATCGTCTCGCGCAGGGCGAGATCGGGGCGGTGCCGTGCCGCGAGCACGCTGACGCGGTGGCCGCGCGCCGCGAGGGCTTCGGCGACGCGCGCCACGTGCAGCGTGTACCCGGTCCGGTGCGGCAGGTAGTACTGGAGCGCCGCGACGACGGCCAGCCGCGTCACGGCGTCCGCCCTTTCGACGGAAGCTCGACGATCGACGTCTGGCCCTGCCTCCAGACGACGGCGCCCAGCGACTCCACGCCCGCGACGTCGATCGGCCCGTGCCGCTGACGCTCGAGGCGCCCGACGACGACGTAGCGCGGATGCGTGCGCGCGACGAACGCCTTCGCGACCGCGCCCCGCGGCTCGCGATAGAGCGCCTCGGTCTCGTGCGCGAGCGCGTCGCGCGCAGAGCTCGCGCCGCGCCACAGCCACTCGTGCATCGGCCATCCGAGGATCGCCGGGACGCCGGTGTTCGCCGAGATGCGTCCCGCGTACGTGTAGCTCTCGCCGACGGCCTCGACGATCGTGTCCCCGGGGCGGGCGTACTCGCGGAGCCAACCGATCGCGCCGGCGTCCTCGGGCGTCTCGCGCGCAAGGTACCGGCCCCCGTCGAGCGTCCACGCCCGATGGGTAGCCACCCCGAGCGCTCCGGAGGCGACGAACCACGCGTAATAGAGGCACGGCACGATCGCGAGCTCCATCGCGGTGACGGCGCGCCACCGGCTCCGCGACGGGACGACGGGATCGACCAGCAGCGCCATCCCGACGCAGGCGGCCAGCACGAGCATCACGAAGGCCTGGTAGCCGAACTTGAACGCGGTGTTCGCGCGGTACCAGTCGGCGCCGTAGATGTCCTTCACATAGGCGACCTCGGGGAACAGCGCGCACGCCAGGCCCCCGATCGTCAGCGCGACGACGTAGCGCCACTCGGCGCCGGTGCCGCGGTCGCGCGCAGCGCGGCCCGCCCCGATCGCGACGACGGCGAGCGCGAGCGGCGCGCCGTAGAGCAGCGCCCATTGCCAGGCGGGCGTGCGGCTGTGAACCCAGCCTGCGCCCGACGCGAACGGAATGAAGTGGACGAAGAACGGCGTCGCGACCGCCGCAAGGCCCGCCATGCCCGCGAGCACCGTGATCGCGAGCCTGGATGCGCCCCCCTCCCGCGCGCCGAACCGCCCGGTGGCGAGCACCGAGACGGCGAAGATCGTGCCGTAGATCGCGGCATCCCAGGCATTGGTGACCGCCAGCACGGCGGTCCCCGCGCCCAGAACGGCCGCCGCCGCGTACGACTCGCGGTCGCGTCCGCTTCGCGCCAGCCGCATCCAGACGAGCAGGACCGCGAGCAGGGCGAGGACGTTGGGCAGGTCGAGCAGATGCGCGTGGAGATCGCCCACGTAGAACGCGTACGCCGGGAACTCGTGGATCAGCTTGTCGGCGGTCGGCGGATCGTGACCGACGAACCGGGTCGAGTCCGACAGCCAGTAGGGCTTGGCGGGAGCCGCGATCCAGTCGAGGCGCACCCCGACCGGCTTCAGGAGCCCGTAGACGAATCCGTGGAGGTTTCCGCCCATCGTGATCCACAGTCCCGCGATCCCCGCGGCGAGGTCCGCCCCGCGCGGCGCGAGTGCCCGGGCGACGTCGCCGGCGAGCGCGGACGCGAGCTGGAACGAAGCGCCGAAGATCGTGGCGAGCATCAGGTTGAACCCGTGGGCGGGGGGCACGCCGGTGAGCTCGATCAGGAAGGCGGTGACGACGTGGCCGAAGTAGTAGTAGTTGATGGTCGCACCCGCGAGCCATGGGTCCGGAGGCGGCATCGTCGGCGACGCGAGCGCCGCGTTGACGAAGGCGAAGTCCATGAACTTCTCGAGGCCGTAGACGTCGTGGTTGAATCCCCGCATGACCAGGTACGCGGCGAACGGGACGGCGAACCACGCTTCCGCGCGCAGGAAGCGGGCGGACGCTTCCTCGAACGTCGCGTTCGTCGCGAGCGGATCGCGGGCGTTCCGCGCGGCCCCGGCGAGGGCGAGCGCCGCCACGGCGACGGCGGTCGACGCGCGAATGACGGTCGCGCCGAACACGGGCAATGCGTGTGCGAGCGCCCAGACCGACGCGGCGAGCGCGACGACGAGCCCCCAGCGCCCCGTCGCGTGCACGAGCGTCGCGCCGGCAGGCCAGCGAGTGCCCAGCGCCGACCTGGCGGCCGCCGCCAGCGCGGCTAGCACGAGCCACCACTGGAGCGCATACGCGCCGGAGACGAGCGCCTCCATCATCGGCGCACGACGGGCACCGAGCGCGCGACGCCGTCGAGCTCGCGCCACGCGCGCAGGCAGAAGCGCGCGAGTCGCATCGGCTTCAGGCTGCCGGTGCCGCCGGTGCGCGGGCGGTGCACGACGACCTGCTCG
>JAKLIE010000140.1 GCA_022709775.1 Pseudomonadota bacterium | reverse complement strand
ACCCCGGACGCCGTGGCGTGCGTGAGCGACCAGCGGCCGGACATCTCGTACGGCGACCTCGATGCGATGATCGACGCGATCGCGCGGCGCGCCCTCGACCTCGGCGTGCGCCCCGGAGATCGCGTGGCGATCGACAGCATGATCGGCGAGTTCCCGTTCCTGGCCGTCGCGCTCGCCATCGCGCGCATCGGCGCCCTGTCGTTCCACCCGGGTGCGCCGGACGAACGCATCGACGCGGCGATCGCCTTGCCCGGTCGCGGTTCGGATGTGCGCGCCCCGAGGCTCGACGTCGAGGCGGGGTGGTTCCTCGCCCCGCCCCGCGGCGGGCGACCCCCTCCCCTGCCTGCGCATCAGGACGGCGCGAGCATCTTCCGCATCTTCCAGACGTCGGGCACCACCGGTACGCCGAAGCAGGTGGCCATGAGCCACGACCTCATCGCGCGCCGCGTGGCGAGCAGGATCCGATCCCTGACGCTGCCGAAGCCGTTGCGGACGATGTCCAAGATCCGCACGGTCGCCACCTACGGCTTCATGACCTGCCTGCGCACGCTGTGGGAGGGCGGCACCATCGTCGAGCCGCCTCGCCGGGGCGACGATGCCGACGCCATTGGCGATGCGATCGCGCGCCATCGCGTGACCAACTTCGTCGTCCCGCCGGGAATCCTCGGCCCCATGGTCCTCGCGATGCGCGAAGGCCTGGGACCCTTCCCCTCGCTGGACGTCGTCGAGGTGAGCGGGAGTCGCCTGACCGACCAGCTCGCCCGGCTCGCCATCGAGAGGGTCTCCCCGAATCTCCTGAGCATGTACGGGTCCACGGAGACCGGCGTCACCTCCGTCGCGCCGATACGCGACGTCATGGGCCGGCCCGGCGCCGTGGGCCGCATCGTTCCGGGGATGGAGGTCCAGGCCGTCGACGACACCGGCGCGCCGCTGCCGCCGGATGCCGAGGGCATCCTGCGTTTTCGCAGCGAGATATGCGTGACCTCCTACGCCGACGAAACCGGGCCGTCGCACGCCTTTCGCGACGGATGGTTCCACTCTCGCGACGTCGGCTACGTGGCGACCGACGGAATGCTGGTGATCGGCGGCCGGCTGGACGAGCGCCTCAACGTCGGAGGGGCCAAGATCTCGCCCGAGACGCTCGAGCAGCGCGTGCTCGAGTTGCCCGACATCCTGGACGTCGCGGCATTCGCGTATCCCACCTCGCTCGGTGTCGACCGTGTCGGCATCGCGATCGTCGTCAGGCCGTCGTTCGATTTCGACAGGTTCAAGGCGCAGTGCACGAAGAAGCTCGGTGTCTTCGCGCCGGGAATCGTGCTCAGGGTGGACGCGATTCCTCGCAACGAGGTCGGAAAGACGTCGCGTGCAAGGCTGGCCGCGCTCGTCCCGGCCAGCGCGAGGGAAGTCTCCCGGGGCCGAACGGTCGACACGCGCGCGCCCGGCGCGAAGCCGCGATGACCCCGCCGACCGGCAGGGCCGTTGCGATCCGCCCCTGTCCGCGTTGCCGAACGCCCGTCGCGCTGGATCAGCAGTCGCCCTTTCGGCCGTTCTGCTCCGAGCGCTGCAAGCTCCTCGACCTGGGCGCGTGGGCCGACGAGTCCTACCGGATTCCCGTCGACGACCCGACCGACGACGATGATTCCGCCCCGGAGCCCGGCGCGCGTTAGCCGGGTCAGCGCGGCGGCAGCCCGACCGCCTTGACGAGCGCCCGCATCCTGGCCGAATCGCGGACGACGGTCGCGGCCAGTTCCTCCGGCGTGCTCAGGACGATGGTTTCGAAGTTCGCGACGAATCGTTCGCGGACGGAAGGCGTTTCCAGGACGCGCACGAGCGCAGCACGGAACCGGTCGACGACGTGTCCGGGCGTGCCGGCCGGCGCGAACATCGCGCTCCAGACGGGAACGTCCTCGGCAACCCCGGCCTCCGAGAACGTGGGCACGTCCGGCAGCTGCGAAAGTCGCGACGAGCCGGTCACGGCAAGCGCGCGTATCTTTCCCGCCTTCGCCTGGGGAATCGCCGTCGTCCCGGAGATCACCGAGACCTGCACGGTACCCGCGACGAGCGCGTTCAGTGCCGGTGCGCCCCCGTTGTACGGGATGTGCTGCATGTCCGCGCCCGTCCGGTGCTTGAACGACTCGGCCGCGAGCATGAAGGTACCCGTGACCGCGCTGTAGTTGACGGTGCCCGGGTGCGCGCGCGTGTATTCGACGAGCTCCCTGACGCTCGCGACCGGCAGCGACGGATGCACGGCTATCAGCAACGGCTGCCGCGCCACCAGCGAGACGGGGACGAGGTCGCGCTGCGGATCGTACGGCAGGCTCGCGAAGAGGGCGGGGTTGATTGCGATCTGCGATCCCAGCGCGAACAGCAGCGTGTAGCCGTCCGGGCGCGCAGACGTCACCTCGCGCACACCGATGATTCCGTCCGCGCCGGGACGGCTGTCGACGATCACCGGCACGCCGAGCTCCCTGGTGAGCCCTTCCGCAAGGATGCGGGTCGACGTGTCGTGCCCGCCGGGACCCACACCGATCACGAGCCGTATGACCTGCTCGGGGTAGCCTTCCGCCGCAGCGTGCATGGGCGCGAAAAGCCCGACCAGGCACGCGGACAGCAATGCGGCGGCCATTCGCGCGCCCGGCAGACCACGTCGCGTCGTCGTGCCGGACACGGCCCGCGAGATCCGGATCGGTTCCATGGAGAGGACTCCCCCGCTGTTTCGCATGCGCCCGGGTGCGGCCCCGGGGCGTCGAAGCCGGGAAACGCCCACCGCAGACGCGCCGATGGTACCGGATGCAGGTCCCCCCGGCCGATGAGCCCTGCCGACCTGGCCCGGTGCCATGGGTCACCACGCGCCGCGTCTCATCGCGATGCCGTGCGCGCCGTGGTCCAGCGCATCCCCGAGATCCGGCGACGCGAGGCCGCCCAGCGCATAGACGGGCACCCGCGTGCCCTCGATCACTCGAGCGAAGCCATCCCAGCCGAGCGGCGCCGCGTCCGGGTGCGTCGGCGTCGCCAGGACCGGGCCGGCGAGCGCGTAGTCGACGCCGAGCATCGCGGCGCGCGCGAGCTCCTCGCGCGAGTGGCACGACGCGCCGACCAGCATGCCCCCGGGTCGGCTCGACGCCGCAGCGAGCGACGCCGACGTCCAGTGCACGCCGTCGGCACCGACGCGCAGGGCGTCGTCCGGCGTGCCGTTGACCACGACTCTCGCGCCGCGCGCGTGCGCGAGCGGGACCAGACGCCGCGCGAACGCGTCGCGGCGCGCCCGCGTCCACGACTTCTCGCGCAGCTGGACGAGGCCGAGGCCCCGCGCGAACGCGCGCTCCGCGCGCTCGAGGAACGCATCCTCGCCCAGGTCCTCCGCGCACGTGATCCCCAGGGTCGGGGGCAGCGCGAGCGCGGCGAGCACGCGGGTATTGGCCGGCAGGAGCGGCGCCACGTCGAACGCGCCGGGACGCTGCCACGAGAACGCCTGGCCGTCGTGTCCGACCGGCTCGCCGTCGAACGCGAACACGCGGAAGAAGTGGAGCTCGACGTGCGCGTGCGGATAGACGTGCTCCTGCACGATCCACGGCGCGGCGCGGCGCACGACGATGCCCAGCTCCTCCACGAGCTCGCGATCGAGCGCGTCGCGCGGCGACTCGCCGGGCTCGAGCTTGCCGCCCGGGAACTCCCAGTAGCCCGCGTAGGGCTTGCCCGCGGGACGCTGCGCCAGCAGCACCCTTCCGTCGGCGCGCACGACGACCGCGGCCGCGACGCGCGTCACGCCCATCGTCAGGATCGACGCCTCAGCGCCTGCTGCCCCGCCCAGAGCTTCGCGAACTGCCACGCCACGCGCCCCGAACGCGATCCGCGCTGCAGCGCGAACTGCAGCGCCTCGCGCGTGCGCGTGTCGGCCTCCTTCGCGCTCGCGGGCGCGCCGAGACCGAACGACGCGAGCCAGCCGGCGACGGCGGCGAGATAGTCGTCCTGCGCGAACGGATAGAACGAGATCCACAGGCCGAAGCGCTCGGAGAGCGAGATCTTCTCCTCGACCGACTCGCCCGGGTGCACCTCGTCGCCGACGTGCTTCGTCTCGAGGTTCTCGCGCATGTACTCGGGCAGGAGGTGCCGGCGGTTCGACGTCGCGTAGATCACGGCGTTGCCCGACGGCCCGGCGATCGACCCGTCGAGCGCCACCTTGAGCGCCTTGTACCCGGCCTCGCCCGCGTCGAACGTGAGGTCGTCGCAGAACACGACGAAGCGCTCCCGGAGGCCCTCGATGCGCTCGACGATGTCCGGCAGGTCGACGAGGTCCGACTTGTCGACCTCGATGAGCCGCAGCCCCCTCGCCGCGTACTTCGCGAGCATCGCCTTGACGAGCGACGACTTGCCGGTGCCGCGCGAGCCGGTCAGCAGCACGTTGTTCGACGGCAGTCCGGCGACGAACTGGCGGGTGTTGCGTTCGACCGCTTCCTTCTGCGCGTCGATCGCGACGAGCGCCGAGAGGTCGACCGCGTGCGGATGGGCCACGGGCGCGAGCCATCCGCGATCGCCGCGCTTGCGCCAGCGCGCGGCGGTCGTCTTCGTCCAGTCCGGATCGGGCACGACGGGCGGCAGGAGCGCCTCGACGCGCGCGAGCACGCCCTCGGCCCGTGCGACCAGCGCCGCGAGCGCGTCGCTCGGCTTCGGGGGGACCTCGGCGACCGACGGGCCGCCCCGAGGTCGCCGGCCCCCTCGGGGGGAGGCGGCCGCAGGACGCTTCGGGGGGATGTCACCCTTCATGACCGGTAGTCGGCGTTGATCGACACGTAGTCGTGCGAGAAGTCGCAGGTCCATACCGTCGCGCGCGCGGCGCCGCGTCCGAGTTCCACGCGCACCGCGATCTCGTCCTGCTTCATCACGCGCTGCCCGTCCTCCTCGCGGTACGTGGCCGCGCGTCCGCCGCGGTCCACGACGAGAACGTCGTCGAGCCAGAACGAGATGCGGCCGGGATCCGTGTCCGGGGCCGAGGCGTTGCCGATCGCGCACACGATGCGGCCGAGGTTCGGGTCCGACGCGAAGAACGCGGTCTTGACCAGCGGCGAGTGCGCGATGCCGAACGCGACGGCCCTGCACTCGTCGACCGTGCGGCCGCCCTCGACGCGGATCGCGATGAACTTGGTGGCGCCCTCGCCGTCGCGCACGATCGCCTGGGCGAGGTCGACCGCGACGCCCTCGAGCGCGGCGCGCAGCGCCGGCAGGCGCGGGTCGGCGGCGCGCGCGATCGGCGCGATGCGCGCCCTGCCGGTCGCGGCGATCACGAAGCTGTCGTTGGTCGACGTGTCGCCGTCGACCGTCGCG
The DNA here is from genome assembly GCA_022709775.1 of Pseudomonadota bacterium. The sequence continues at coordinate 636 of JAKLIE010000140.1, read as the reverse complement.
CCGTTGAACGAAACGTCCGCGACCTCGCGGGCGAGCGTCGCCAGGAGCGCCCGGTCGACCGGAGCGTCGGTCGCGACGAACGAGAGCATCGTCGCCATGTCCGGGTGGATCATGCCGGCGCCCTTGGCGATGCCGGTGACCGTGACCGCCGCCCCGTCGATCGTCACGCGCCGCGACGCGCCCTTCGGCACCGTGTCGGTCGTCATGATCGCGCGCGCGGCGTCGAACCATCCGTCCTCGCGCGCCGCGGCGCGCGCGGCGGGGAGCGCGGCGACCAGCCGGTCGACGGGCAGCGGCTCCATGATGACGCCGGTCGAGAACGGCAGCACCTGCTGCATCGGGCAGGCGAGCATCGATGCGACCGCCGCGGACGTCGTCTCGGCGTCGGCGATGCCGCGCTCGCCGGTGCCGGCGTTCGCGTTGCCGGCGTTGACGACCAGCGCGCGGAGCTGCCCGCTGGCCGCGAGGTGCCTGCGGCACACGATCACCGGTGCCGCGCAGAAGCGGTTCCGCGTGAACACGCCGGCGGCGACGGTTCCGGGCTCGCAGACGACGAGGAGCACGTCGTTGCGGTCCCACTTCTTGATCCGTCCGGCGGCGGCGCCGAGCGCGATGCCGGGGACGGAAAGGAGGGTC
>JAKLIE010000014.1 GCA_022709775.1 Pseudomonadota bacterium | reverse complement strand
GGCGGTTGCTCGCAGAACGAGCCGTTGATCACGACGCGGGCGTTGTCGCGCTTCGGCCGCGGCAGCTTGTCGACCTCGGCGACGTACTCGCGGACCAGCTTCGTGTGGTCCTCGGGCGGGAGCACCATCCCGGCGCGCAGCAGCAGGTAGACCTCCGAGGTCGGCGCCTGCCACGGCTTCTCGGCCCGGTAAGCGTACAGGTCGCGGATCGCCGCGCGGTTCTCGTTGTAGACCCGGATCGACGCGTTGAGCTCGGCGTCGGTGATCGGCTTTCCGCGCAGCGCCGCGAGGCCGTCGCGCAGCACCTCGAGCTCGTGAATGTAGTAGGTGCCGCCGACCGCGTCCTGGTAGTTCTGCGGAACGTCGAAATAGCGGACGTACTTGTCCTTGAACAGGATCTGCCACATGCCCGACAGGTTGCGGATCACGTCGCAGATCGACGGGAACAGCATGCCGTCGAGACAGTCGAGCCGGCCGGTCAGCCCGAGCTCGATCGTCGAACGCGGGATCCGGCAGATGTAGCTCTGGTAGTACGCGTCGCCCTGGATGACCTCCAGCGAGTCCCCGCCGCCGAGGATGCCGACGGGCAGCATGCCCGCCGCATGGACGATCTCGCGCGGCACGTAGACCGGCATGTAGCCGATCGCCTTGCGGCCCGGGGCCGCGGCCTTCCATTGCTTGACGGCGTTGAAGTCGAGGTCTTCGAAGAGCGACTGGCAGTGCTCGACGATCTCGATCGCGCGGGGCTGCGTGGCGGCGTTCATCAGTGGTGCTCCCAGACGGGCGGGCGCCGCGCGAGGAAGGCGGTGAGCCCCTCGTTCGCGTCCCGCGTGTTCATGAGTCCCTGCAGGTAGAGTTTCTCGACGGCGGCGAGCCCGGAGCGGATCGCCTCGATGCGCGCGAGCCGGGCCGCGCGAAGCGCGTGGCGGACCGACGCGGCGCTCTTGGGGGCCAGGTGCGCGTCGAACCACGCGAGCGCGACGGCCGCCGGGTCGTCGGCGACCGTGTGCACGAGTCCGATCCCGTGCGCCTCCGCGGCGCCGACCGAGCGGCCGGACAGCAGCAGGTCCTCGGCGACCGCGGCGTTCACGCGGTAGGGGAGCAGCACGGAGGCGGCCGGCGCGAACACGCCAAGCTTCATCTCGGGCTGCCCGAGCTGCGCGTCGGGCGCGGCGAAGATCATGCTGCCCGCCATCGCGACCTCGAGGCCGCCGCCCAGGCACTGGCCGCGAACGGCGACGAGTATCGGCGCCGGGAACTCCAGCATCGCGACGACGAGCGCGTGCAGCGTCGCGAGCATCGCGCCGCAGGTCGCGGGCAGGTGCTCCTCGACGCTCGCGCCGAAGCTGAAGTGCGGACCCTCGGCGTCGAGCAGCACGCCGCGGATCGCGCGATCGGTCCCGTGCCGCGCGAGCGCGGCGGAGAGCGCCCCGATCATCGCGGCGTCGACGATGTTCGCTTTCGGCCGCGCGAGCGTGAGCCGAAGCAGCGCGCCGTCGCGCTCGAGCACGGCCTTGAGAGGGGCCTCGCTCATCGGGCAGCCTCCCCCAGGCTTGCCGCTGACGCGGCTTCGCGCACCCCCTCCCGAGGGAGGGGGCGAGCGCCTTCGGACGGCCCGGCGGCGCTCATCCGGTCACCCGCGGCGCGCCGCCGGCATCAGGCCGTCGGTGAACGATTCGTTCCACGCCTGCCCGCGCGCGAGCGCCTGGCGCAGCGCGACGAAGTCGACCTCGCGCGACTCCCTGGTGCCCTCGTTGAACGCGCGGAATCCCGCGCGCGCCTCGGTCATCATGTTGAGGGCGAGCCAGGCGCGCGAGTTCTCCTTGTTGCGGTTCCACGCGTCGAGCTTGGGCTTGCGCAGTTCCTCGAGCGTCTTGGTCGTGCAGTCGGGGAACGTGAGCAGCATCTTCGCGCACAGCTCCTCGACCTTCGCGTCGAGCAGCGAGAGATCGACGGCCCCTCGCGCGAGCAGCGCCTTGCCTTCCTTCAGCGCGTCGCCGGTCTTCGGCTCGCCGAACACGAAGCGGCCGTAGGCGTCGGTCATGCGCTCGGTCTCGACCAGCGGGTTCGCGACGAAGCGGCCGTCCACGTGCAGCGCCGGCACGATGTCGGTCAGCACGCCCATCTGGTAGGCCTTGTGCGCCGAGAAGGGCTCGCACAGCACGCAGGCCGCCATCGCGCGCTCGGCGCCGACGATGACCGGCAGGAAGTCGGTCGCGCCGCCGATCGGCGCCGAGCCGTGCTTGGGGCCCGCCTGGCCGAAGCGGGCGAGGTCCTGCGCGACGGAGAAGTCGCACGCCATCCCGATCTCCTGCCCGCCGCCGATGCGCATGCCGTTGACGCGGCAGATCACCGGCTTGTCGCAGGCGAGGATCGCGCTGACCATGTCGTTGAACAGCCGCATGTACTGCCGGTACTCCTGCGGATGCCCCGCGTAGTACTCGGCGTACTCCTTCGTGTTGCCGCCGGTGCAGAACGCCTTGTCGCCGGCGCCGGTGAACACGACCGCGTTGACGTCGCGCATGTCGGAGGCGGCGCGGAACGCGAGGATCACGCCCTTGACCATGTCCGTCGTGTACGAGTTGAACTGCGCCGTGTTGTCGAGCGTGATCCAGGCGTTGTACAGGCCCTCGGCGACCTTGCCGTCGGGGGTGCGCGCGGGCCTGCGCTCGAAGCGCACGCCGGGCCGCGAGAAGTCCGCGACGAGGCCGTGGTGCTTGAATTCGCGGACCGGGTGGGGGGCGTTCATGCGGGAGAGCTCCTTCAGGCCGGGACCATCACCGCGCGCCTGCGGATCGCGCGGTGGTGGACCGCGTCGAACACGCGGTTGATGTCGGAAAGGGGGTGCGTCTCGACGAAGGGCGCGAGCGCGACCTTGCCGTCGAGCACGAGGTCGAGCGCGCCGGGGTAGGACTCGGGCGGGCAGCCCCAGTTGCCGAGCGCGCGCGCGTCGAACGCCATCAGATTCGACAGCCGCACCTCGACCTTGTCCATCGTGAAGCCGACGACCGACAGCGTCGCGCCGTGCACGAGCAGGCTCCACGCCGTCAGTTGACCGGCGGCGGTGCCCGAGCACTCGAAGATGAACCACTCGGTGGGCTTCAGGCCCTGCGCCTTCGCGAACGCGGAGACCGCGCCCTTGAGCGCCCTGGCGTCGTGCGTCTTCGCGTCGATCGTGAGCGACGCGCCGTGGGCGGCGATCGCCTCGAGCTTGGCCGGGTCGACGTCGACCGCGACGACCTTCGCGCCGGCCGCCGCGGCGACCTGGACGCAGTAGCCGCCGACGCCGCCCGCGCCGACGACGACCGCCAGGCTGCCGGGAGTCACGCCGGCGCGCCGGACGGCCTGGTAGGGGGTGGTGAGCGCGTCGGCGACGACCGACACCTGCGCGAGCGTGAGGCCGGCCGCGGCGAGGCGCTTCTCGTCGACCGGGCACAGGCCCCGCTCCGGCACGACGATGTGCGTGGCGAAGCCGCCCTGGATGTCGTTCCCCGGCATCTTCTGGCTGCGGCAGATCGGGGCGAGACCCCGCCTGCACAGGTCGCATTCGCCGCACGGCAGCACGGCGGGGACGATGACGGCGCGGCCGATCCAGGGCTCCGCCCCGGCGCCGGCGGCGACCACCCGGCCCGACACCTCGTGGCCCAGCGCCAGCGGCAGCGGCGCGTTGGTGCGCACGCCGTCGTAGTAGTAGCCCAGGTCGGTGTGGCAGACGCCGCATCCGGCGACCGCCACGGCGACCTCGCCGGGTCCGGGCGTCGCGTCGAACTCGGCGCGGACGAGCGGGGCGCCCGGGGCGGTCATCAGCCAGCGGTGGGCGGGTAGCGGCATCCGGGATCCTCCTTCGGGTGGGTCGGCGGCGGCCTGCCGGGGTCGCCGTCGCCCCGTTCGGCCGTTCAATCCGGTAAATCGGTACTGCAATACCAATTTATGTCCCACATGCTGCCGAAGCCCCGTTGCGCGAGCCTTGATTTGGGTCAATTCGCAACCGCGGGGCACGCGCGAAGCTTCGCGCACCATGGCCTCCACGACATCGAAATCGAACGCGAGCGACACGGCGCACGGCGGCCTGTCGATCGCACTGGCGGGCAGCGGCGGCTCCGGCGTCATGACGGCCGGCACGCTGCTCCTCTCGGCGGCCGCCAAGGCGGGCGCGTACGGTCTCATGGTCCGCACCAGCGGACCGCAGATCCGCGGCGGCGAGGCCGCGGCGCTCCTGCGCATCGGGCGCGAGCCGGTGGCGTCGCTCGACGACCGCTTCCACCTGCTGCTCGCGTTCGACTGGCAGAACGTCCACCGCTTCGCCGACGAGATCCCCCTCGACGGGGCGAGCCTCGTCGTCGGCGACGAAGGCGAGGGCGAAGTCCCCGCCCCGTTCGTCGCGACCGGAGCGCGCATGGCGGCGCTGCCGATGAAGAAGATGGCGAAGGCGATCCCGGGCAGCTGGACGAACATGGTCGCGCTGGGGCTCGCCGGCGCGCTGGCCGGGCTGCCGCGCGAGGCGATCGAGGCGGCGCTGCGCGACTCGTGGAAGCGCGACGAAGCGTCGCTCGCCGCGAATCTCGCGGCGATCGACGCGGGCGCGAAGGCGGCGGCGGGCATCGGCTCGATTCCGAAGCTCCCGAAGCTCTCCCCCGGCGGGGGCCGCTGGCTCATTTCGGGCAACGAGGCGGCGGGACTGGGCGCGATCCGCGGCGGCGTCCGCTTCGTCGCCGCGTACCCGATCACGCCGGCGACCGAGTTGCTCGAATGGATGGCGCCGGCGCTCGCGAAGGTCGGCGGAACGCTCCTGCAGGCCGAGGACGAGCTCGCGTCGATCAACATGATCGTCGGCTCGTCGTTCGCAGGCGTCCCGTCGCTGACGGCGACCGCCGGACCGGGGCTCGCGCTGATGACCGAGGGCATCGGGCTCGCGGTGAGCGCCGAGGTGCCGCTCGTCGTCGTCGACGTGATGCGCGGCGGCCCGTCGACCGGCATCCCGGCGAAGAGCGAACAGAGCGACCTCTCGTACGCGGTGTCCGGACTGCACGGCGACGCGCCGCGCCTCGTCGTCGCGCCGACGTCGATCGCCGACTGTCTCGCGACGACGCAGTGGGCGGTGCACCTCGCCGAGGCGCTGCAGGCGCCCGCGATCGTGCTCTCCGACCAGTTCATGGGCCAGTCGCGCGCGATCGTCGACCGGCCCGCGGACCTCGCGTTCGTCGGCAGGCGTCTCGTCGCCGAGGCGAACGCGCCCGACTTCAAGCGCTACCGCGACACGCCGTCCGGGGTCTCTCCGATGGCGATCCCCGGCGTTCCCGGAACCGCCTACACCGCCGACGGCCTCGAGAAGAACGAGGCGGGCACGCCGTCGTCGGGCGCGCGCGACCACCGCGTGCAGCTCGACAAGCGCGCGCGCAAGCTCGCCGTGCACGACTACGGCGACATGTGGGCGGACATCGAGGGCGACGGCGAGCTGGCCGTGCTCACGTTCGGGTCCACGACCGGCCCGGTGCGCGAGGCGATCGCGCGCGCTGCCGCGTCCGGCGTACGCGCGAAGCTCGTCGCGATGCGCCTGCTGGCCCCCGCATTGCCCGAGAAGCTCGACGAGGCGCTCGCGGGCGTCAGGCACGTGCTCGTCGTCGAGCAGAATCACGGCGCGCAGTTCTACCGCTACCTGCGCGCGTGGTTCGACCTGCCGGGCCGTCCCGAGAGCTTCCACCGCCCGGGCCCGCTGCCGCTCAAGCCTGCCGAGCTCGCCGACGCGATCGTCGCGGCGGCCGGCCGGATCTCCGGCGCCCTCGGGCGCCCGACCGTCTCCGTCTGAAGATCCCCGATGAACTCGACCGCCACTGCCCTAGCCGACGCCGAGCGTCCGGCCACCGCCTGCACGCCCGCCACGTTCAAGTCGGGCACCAAGCCGATCTGGTGCCCCGGATGCGGCGACTACTCGGTGCTTTCGTCGATCACCAAGGCGTTCGCGATGCTCGCGCTCAAGCCCGAGGATACCGTCGTGGTCTCGGGTATCGGCTGCAGCTCCCGCATTCCCGCCTACACCAGCTGCTACGGCTTCCACGGCGTGCACGGCCGCGCGCTCGCGGCGGCCACGGGCGTCAAGCTCGCGCGGCCGGAGCTGACGGTGCTCGTCGCCGGCGGCGACGGCGACGGCTACTCGATCGGCGGCAACCACTTCCTGCACGCGTGCCGGCGCAACGTCGACATGACCTACATCGTGATGGACAACCACGTGTACGGCATGACGAAGGGGCAGCCCTCGCCGACGACCGAGCCGGACTGGGACTCGAAGCTCGCGCCGGGCGGCACCGGCGTGCGCGCGTTCCACCCGCTGGTGATCGCGCTCGCGTCGGGCGCGAACTTCGTCGCGCGCGCGTTCGCCGGCGACCCGAACGGCACCGCGGACATCATCGCGCAGGCGATCCGCCATCCCGGCTTCTCGTTCGTCGAGATCCTATCGCCGTGCGTGACGTTCCGGCCCGAGCAGCGGAGCTGGAAGGAGCTCGTGCACCCGGCGTCGGTCACCGTCACCAACGACCCGGCGCGCGCGGCGCGTCGCGTGATGACCGACGACGGATTCAACATCGGCGCGCTGTACGCGGGCGATCGGACGCCGTTCCCGCTCGGGCCACGCCGCCCGTCCGCCGCGCTCGCCGACCTCGAAGCGGAGTTCGCACCGTGACCGCCGCGCGCAGGAAGACAGCAGCGAAGACCGCAGTCGCCCGCAGCAGGACGAAGGCCGCGGAGGCCCGCAAGGTCGCCGCGAAACGGCCGGCGGCGAAGACGACCGCCGGGAAGCCCGCCGCGAGGAAGGTCGCCGTCGGGAATCGCCCGGCGACGAAGCCGGCGGTGAAGAGGCCGGCGGTGAAGAGGCCGGCGGTGAAGAAGCCGGCGACGGGCAAGGCTCCCGCCGGGAAGGCGCCGGCGAAGTCGAAGCCGGTGGCCCGCGCGGTCGCGACCAGGGGCGCGACGTCGTCGATCGGGACGCTGATGACCTACGCGCTGTGGCTCGAGCTCGACGCGGTCGAGCGCTACCGCGAGCTCGCCGACGCGATGGAGATGCACAACAACCGGGACGTCTCCGATCTGTTCCGCAAGATGTCGACGATCGAGGGCAGGCACGCCGACAAGATCATGAAGCAAATGGGATGGACGAAGGTCCCGCCGCTGCCGCAGGGCGCCGCGCCGTGGCCCGGGTTCGAGAGCCCGGAGACCGTCGCGCACGACGACGTCCACTACCTGATGCAGCCGTACCACGCGCTCGCGCTCGCGCTGAAGGGCGAGGAGCGCGCGCACCGGTTCTTCGACACGCTCGCGCGAGCCGCGACGACGCCGGCGGTGAAGCGTGCCGCGGTCGAGATGGCGGAGGAGGAGCGCGAGCACGTCGAGCTCGTCCGCGCGTGGATGGCGAAGGTCCCGCGGCCCGACGACGACTGGCGCGACGATCCCGATCCGCCGCGCTACACGGACTAGGCCGTACCACTGACTGGAGGGGAGGACCGATGGAAGTGCTGCTGCCGCCCGGCTGGGCGCCCCCGATCGGCTACGCGAACGGCATCGCGGCGAAGCCCGGCCGGATCGTCTTCATCGCGGGCCAGGTCGGCTGGGACGCGCAGCAGCGCTTCCATTCGGAGGACGTCGCGCCGCAGTTCGAGCAGGCGCTGAAGAACGTCCTCGAGGTGCTCGCGCAGGCGGGCGGCAGGGCCGAGCACATCTGCCGGATCACGGCGTTCTGCTGCGACAAGCCCGCGTATCTCGCCGCGCGCCCGGAGCTCGGGCGCATCTGGCGTGCGCAGATGGGCAGGCACTTCCCGGCGATGAGCATGATCTTCGTGTCCGACCTGCTCGACAACCCGGGCAAGATCGAGCTCGAGGCGACGGCGGTCGTTCCCGGCTGACCCCGGGAGGCGGGCCGCGCGTCAGTGCTCGGGACGCGCGAGCTCCGCGAGCGCCTTCGCGTCGAGGACGCGGATGCGCTCGCGGCCGAGCTCGACGTAGCCCCGGTCCTCGAACGAGCGCAGCAGGCGCGTTACGATCTCGCGTACGCTGCCGAGCTCGTCTGCGATCGCCTGGTGCGTCGCGTGGATCGTCGATTCGTCCCTGTCCCTGCGCACGAGCAGCGCGGCGAGCCGCTGGTCGAGCTTCTGATAGGTGATCGCCTCGACGAGCGCGAGCAGCGACGCGAGGCGCTCGCCGAACAGCGAGAACACGTATTCGCGGAACGACGAGTCCTCGACGACGAGCGCGCGGAAGTCGTCGGGCGGGATCACGGCGAGCTCCACGTCGGACTCCGCGGTGCCGGTCGCCGGGTACTGGGTCCGGCCGAGCAGGCACGACGACGACAGCACGCAGGACTCGCCCGGGCTCACGCGGTAGAGCTGCATCTCGCGACCGTTCGGGTAGCGCTGGACCACGCGGATCCTCCCGGCAAGGACGAGCGGAAAGCCCGAGCACGGCTGGCGTTCGCCGAACATCTGCGTGCCGGCGGGGACCTGCCGCAGGATCGCGCGCGACGCGATCCGCTCGAGCGTTCGCCGGCCGGCGAGCGCGAGCGTCGGGAAGGCCGCGCCGATGCGGTCGGCGAGGGCGGCGGCGGGATCGCTCATGGCGGGCTCGGGTGTCGGGCGGGACCGGCTGGGGATCGAGGATTCTACAATCAGGTCCCGCGCCCGATGCGCGGACACCGCGCATGGACCTCTCCCGACTCGCCCTGCCCGACGCGTGGACGCTCGCCTCGTGGATCGTCGCGCTGCCGCTCCTGGCGCTGGCCGCCTGTAAGGTCCGTTGGCGTGAGGTCGCATCCGGGCCGGCCGCGCAGGTCTGGCCCGCAGCCCTCGCCGCGCTCGTCGCGCTCTGGAGCATCCGCGGCAGCGTCGAGCCGCACTTCGCGTTCCACCTGTCGGGCATCGCCGCGCTGGCGCTCGCGAGCGGGCCGTGGCTCGCGCTGGTCGGCGGCGCCGTCGTCGTGGCGGTGACGCTCGCGCTCGGCGGCGCGCCCTGGGCGAACGCGGGGATCGCGTGGCTCGCCGGCGTCGCGCTGCCCGCCGGCGTCGTGCTCGCGGTCCTGGCGACGACCCGGCGCCTGCTTCCCCCCAACTTCTTCGTCTATGCGATCGTCGTCGCGTTCTTCGGCGGGGCGGCCTCGTACCTCGCCACCGGCATGGCGGGCGCCGCGGTGCTGGTCGGCGCCCTGGGCGTCCCCGCGGGTCTCGCGTTCGGCGACTACCTGATCTACGTCGGGACGCTCGCATTCGGCGAGGCGACCCTGACCGGCATGCTGATCTCGCTGGGCGCCGTCTACCGACCCGCCTGGGTCGCGACGTTCGACGCGGACCGCTATTTCGGCTGACCGGGGGGCAGCGCCCGGTGCGAATCCGGGGTAGGGATCGCGAGGAACGACCTCGCGGCGCCCGGGCAGGGGGGCACAATGTGATTCAGGTCACGGAATCCACGGCGTGTCGCCCCTACAGTGGCCCCCTGGCCGGTCAATCACTCGGAGGTCGTCATGGAAGCGAACGTCGGTGGAATCGACCGCACGGTCCGGATCGTCGCGGGCATCGTGCTGCTGTCGCTGTTCTTCGTGCTCGAGGGCAATGCGCGCTGGTGGGGTCTCCTCGGGGTCGGATTGCTCGCGACGGGCCTGCTGCGCTTCTGCCCGGCCTACCTGCCGTTCGGCATCCGGACCTGCCCGTCGAAGAAGTAGTTCGCCGATGAGACGTCCGGCCGTCCTCGCCGCACTCGCCTTCGCGCTTGCCGGATCGGCGGGCGCGCAGGCGCCGGCGCTCGACACGATCAAGGTCGCGCCGCGCGAGTTCGCGCTGGCCGTCGCCGCCGAGGCGACGATCGAGGCGGTGAAACAGGCGACGCTGGGCGCCCAGGTCGCGGGGCGCATCGTCGAGTTGCCGGTCAAGGCGGGCGACGCCGTGCGCGCGGGCCAGGTCCTCGCGCGCATCGACGCGCGCGCCGCGGATGCCGCGGTCGCGGGCAGCCGCTCCCAACAGGCCGAGGCCGAGGCCAACCTCGCGAACGCGAAGCGCGTCCACGAGCGGAACAAGGCGCTCGTCGCGCAGAAGTTCGTGAGCCAGGCGGCCGTCGACCAGTCCGAGTCCGCCTACCAGGCTGCGCTCGCGCAGGTCGAGGTGGTCCGGGCGAACGCCGGCTCCGCCGTCGTCGCGCGCGACTGGACGACGATCGTCGCCCCCTACGCCGGCGTCGTCGGCGAGACGCTCGCCGATCTGGGCGACATGGCGACGCCGGGCAAGGCGATCGTCACGGTGTTCGATCCGCGCGAGATGCGCGCGGTCGCGTACGTCCCGCAGGCCACCCTCGGGAAGGCGAAGCTCGACGGCGCGCGCGTCGACCTGCCCGCGCTCGCGACGACGGTGAAACCCGTCCGCGCGACTGTGATCCCGCTCGCCGATGCGAAGAGTCACACGACGCGCGTGCGCTTCGACCTCCCGCCGACCGAAGGGCTCGTGCCGGGGCAGTACGCGCGCGTCCGCCTGCCGGTGGGCGTCGCGACGATGCTCGCGGTGCCCGAGTCGGCGCTCGTCCGGCGCGGCGAGGTGACCGGCGTGTACGTGATCGACGACAAGGGCGCTCCCCGGCTCCGGCAGCTGCGGACGGGGGAGCGCGTGGGCGACGGCGAGATCGAAGTGCTCGCCGGGTTGAGCGGCGGCGAGACGATCGCCGCGAACCCGGTGGCCGCAGGGATGCGAACGGCGGCGCGCTGAAGCCGCTTCATTGATTCGCCACAAGGAGGAGAGCCATGGCGCACGTCGTGATCCTGGGAGCGGGCCTCGGAGGCATGCCGATGGCCTACGAGATGAAGCAGGCGATGCGCAAGGACGACCGGCTGACGGTCGTCGGCAACGGGCCGAACTTCCACTTCGTTCCTTCGAACCCGTGGGTCGCGGTCGGCTGGCGGACGCGCGGCGACATCGAGTTCCCCGCCGGAGCGCCGCTGGCGAAGCGCGGCATCGCGTTCGAGCCCGCCGGGGCGAAGCGCGTGCATCCGGCCGAGAACCGCGTCGAGCTCTCCGACGGCCGCTTCCTCGATTACGACTACCTGGTGATCGCGACCGGGCCGAAGCTCGCGTTCGACGAGGTCGAGGGACTGGGCCCGAACGGACACACGCATTCGATCTGTCACGTCGACCACGCCGTGAAGGCGGAGGGCGCGTGGCAGTCGTTCGTCAAGGATCCGGGCCCCGTCGTCGTGGGCGCGGTGCAGGGCGCCTCGTGCTTCGGTCCCGCCTACGAGTTCGCGTTCATCATGGACACGGACCTGCGCCGCAGGAAGCTGCGCGATCGCGTCCCGATGACCCTCGTGACCTCGGAGCCCTATATCGGCCACCTGGGCCTCGGCGGCGTCGGCGACTCGAAGACGATGCTCGAGTCGGCGCTGC
>JAKLIE010000139.1 GCA_022709775.1 Pseudomonadota bacterium | reverse complement strand
TGCGCGGGACGGCGGTCGTGGCGAGCGCGGGCGGGGGCCTGGCCGAGCAGGTCGTGCCCGGCGAGACGGGCGAACTCGTGCCCTCGGGCGATGCGGGAGCGCTTGCCGCAGCGCTGGAGGGCGTCGTCGGCGACCACGGACACGCGGAGCGCCTGGGCGACGCCGCGCGATCGCGTGCCCTCGCCGAGTTGACGATCGATCGCCACGTGGACCGCATAGTCGCGGCGTACGCCGAATGCCTGAGAGCGAAGGGTCGGCCAGGGACATGACGGCCCGGACGTTCTCCCCTGCGGCGGATCGATCCGCGGCAGGCGAGGCCGGCGCTTCGTCCCGCCGTGCGCGTTTGACCGCCCGCGGCGACGCCCATCGTCTACGCCTCCGCGGCCGGCGGCGCCGGCCTTCTGTTCCTCGACGCCGCCCTCCGCGCAAGGGCGGAGGTCGACCTCGTGCTGCCATTCGACCGCGACGACTTCGTCCGCGCGAGCGTGGCGCTCGGCGGCCCGGAATGCGTGCGGCCCTTCGACGAGGCGATCGCGCGCACGGGACCGGTGACGCCGCCGGGAAGCGTCTACGCGAGCGAGGCCTGCGCCGCGACGCTCGCGGCGCTCGGCCAGGGCGATTTCGTGCTCGAATACGTCGGCCGCACGCGGCTCGCCAAGAACCACGGCGAGACCCGCATCTATCGCCTGGACCGGCCGGCGGACGCGCTCGCCCGCGGATCCGCCGGACGCTGACCGAAGTTTGCCCGCCCCCCGCGACGAGGAGAGCCCGATGAACGCGATGCGCCTGCCTGCCCTCCTCGCCGCCCTCGCCGCCGCGGCGATCGTCGCGTCGGGCTTCGGCGCGCGGTTCGGCGTCTGGGACTGGCGTGCCGGATTCACGATCCTGCGCTGGGGCACCTACGCGGCGCTCGGGCTCGCGGCGATCTCGCTCGTCGCGCTGCTCGTCCCGAAGCTGCGGGCGCGCGGGCCCGGCGCACTCGTCGTCGCGCTCGCGCTCGCCGCGTCCGCCGCCGCGGTCCCGCTCACGCTGCTGCTGCAGGCGCGCGCGCTGCCCCCGATCAACGACATCTCGACGGATACGGCGGATCCGCCCGTGTTCGTCGCGATCCTGCCGCTCCGCGCGAAGGCGCCCGTGCCCGCGAGCTACGCAGGCGAGGCGACCGCGAGCGCTCAACGCACCGCGTACCCGGACATCGTGCCGATCGTCGTCGCGAAGGATCCGGCCGCCGCGTTCGACGCCGCGCTCGCCGCTGCGCGGTCGATGGGATGGACGATCGTCGCGTCCGACCCGGCGTCGGGACGCATCGAGGCGACGGCGACGACGCCGTGGTTCGGCTTCAGCGACGACGTCGTGATCCGCGTCGCGCCGGCCGCGCGCGGAAGCCGCATCGACGTCCGCTCGGTGTCGCGCGTGGGCAGGAGCGACCTTGGCGCGAACGCGAAGCGCGTGCGCGCGTTCACGGCCATCCTCGAGGGAACGGCGTCGGGCAAGCCCGGCCCGCGGTGACCCGCGAGCGTCGGCAGGTACCATTCGCCCTGTGAAGCTCGTCTGGCCCTCCCGCGAGTACCTCGCCGGCTACGTCGCCGCGCTCGAACGCGGCTGGTCGCCGGACGACGTGCGCGGCAAGGCCGCCGCCGACGAGGAGCTCGGACGGATCGCCGAGGACGGCGAACGCTTCCTCGCGGGCCTCGTCGACCGCGAGGCGAAGGGCGGCCCGGTGACGCTCCCCGACGGCTCGGCCGCCGCGCGGCTTCCCGGCTACCGGCGCTGGATGTGGGACGGCGAGTTCTGCGGCGCGGTCGGCTTTCGCTGGCAGCGCGGCACCGAGGCGCTGCCGCCGCACTGCCTCGGCCACATCGGATACGCGGTCGTGCCCTGGAAGCGTAACCGGGGCTGCGCGAGGTCGGCGCTGCGCCAGCTCCTGCCGGACGCGCGCGCCGAGGGCCTCGCCTACGTCGAGATCACGACCGACCCCGACAACGTCGCCTCGCAGCGCGTGATCGAGTCGAACGGGGGCGTGCTCGTCGAACGGTTCACGAAGCCTCCCCAGTTCGGAAGCGCGCCCGGATTGCGCTACCGGATCGACTTCGCGAGCGGGCCGACGTCGCGATGACGCTTTCGCTCCTCGGCAACGTCGTCTGGCATTCGCTGGCGGGACCGCAGGCGAGGCACGCGGAGGGCACGGACACCGCGCGCCGCTACGCGCGCGGCTTCTCGCCGATCGTCGGCTTCGCGGATCCGCAGCGACCCGACTTCGCCGCGATCGCGCCGTACTGCGAGTCCGGCGAGCATCTCTATTGCGCCGCGTGGTCCGGCCCGACGCCCTCCGATTGGCACGTCGACGCCGACACGGCAGCGCACCAGATGGTCTGGGAGCGCGGCGCGCCCGAGGACGACGCCCCGCTCGCCGCGGTACGGCTCGGACGCGAGCACGTGCCGAAGATGCTCGAGCTCGTGGCGCTCACGCAGCCCGGGCCGTTCGGCGAGCGGACCGTCGAGCTCGGCGAGTATTGGGGCGCCTTCGAGGGCGAGCGCCTGGCTGCGATGGCAGGCGAGCGGATGGCGGCGGGCACGCTGAGGGAGATCAGCGGTGTGTGCACGCATCCGGATTTTCGAGGCCGGGGGCTCGCGCGGCGCCTGATGCACAAGCTCGTCCGGCGCCAGCTCGCTCGCGGCCAGCTGCCGTTCCTGCACGTGATGGCAGGCAACGACCGTGCGCGTGCGCTCTATGCACGAATGGGATTCCGCCACCATGGCGACATCGCCGTCCGCATCGTGTCGCGAACGGAATAGCGGGGATCGCTCGTGATCGCCGATTCGGTTCCACCGTGCGTGTCGGTCGGTCGCGCGCCTTCCGGTTCCCGGCGAACGGCACAGGGGTCCCACGCCGCCCGTTGCGGGTGAGCACACACATGCGCACGCATCCCGGAACGATCGCGAACGTCGAGCTTACCGCCTTCTACTGTTGCGCCCAGCGCGAGCGCGATGCGGGCGACGCGGACTCGCTGTGCGGGGATCGCTACGCGTCCCGCTTCCTCGACGATGCGCTGCGCCGGCGCCTCGCGCCGCTGCTCGGCGACGATGCCGCTCATGCGTGCAACATGGCGCGGCATCGCCTCATCGACGACCTGGTCCGCGACGCCCTGACGCGCGATCCCGGCCGCCGCGTGCTGATCGTCGGCGCAGGACTCGACACGAGGGCCTTTCGCCTCGGAGGCGGCCGGTGGCTCGAGCTCGACCACCCGGCGATCCTCGCGATCAAGGAGGCGACGCTGCCCGAGCGCGCGGCCCCCAATCCTCTGACGCGCATCGCCTTCGACCACCGGCGGGAGTCGCTGGCGGGCGTTCTCGCGCCACTCGCCGGCGACGACGAGGCGCTCGTCGTGCTGGAGGGCGTGTCGGTCTACCTCGGCCAGGACGCTCTCGGCGCGCTAGCCGGCGCGGTCCGGGCAGCGCTGCCGCGGGCGCAACTGATCGCGGATCTGACGAACGGAGCGTTCCTGCGCTGGTTCGGGCGCGACACCGCCGAGCGCTTCGCGGCGCTCGGCACGCCGTTCGTCCCGGGCGACCGCCACCCGCGCGAGGCGGTCGAGTCGGCCGGCTGGCTGGCGACCGCCACCGCGTCGATCACCGATCGCGTGCACGCCTGGCGCCCCGGCCTGCTGCCGCAATTGCGCTCGCCGCAGGCCGAGCGCATGCGGCGCGAGGGCTATGCGGTCTGGACCTTCGCCCCCGACGCGTGAGGCGCGATCGTCGATCGCGAGTCGCCCCCTTCCCACCCGAACCGGACACCTGCAGCCCCATGGACCAGGAAACGCACATCGTCGACGCGTACACGCCACGCGAGATCGCATCGAAGGTCGAGCGCCTCGGCGTCGCGAAGGCGCGCACCGACGGCCTCACGCTGCTCGTGCTGGCGATCCTCGCCGGCGCGTTCATCTCGCTCGGCGCGCTGTTCTTCATCACCGTCGTCACCGATGCGAAGCTCGGCTTCGGCATCGCGAGACTCCTGGGCGGACTCGCCTTCTGCCTCGGCCTCGTGCTCGTCGTCGTGGCCGGTGCGGAGCTCTTCACCGGCAACAACCTGCTGGCGATGGCGTGGGCGGACGGCCTCATCGGCACGCGCGACGTCGTCCGCAACTGGCTCGTGGTCTACGCAGGCAACGTGATCGGCTGCCTCGGCACCGTCGTCCTCGTGCTGTGGGGCGACATCGCGAGCCTGGGCAACGGCGGCATCGGCGAGACCGCGATACGCATCGCGAGCGCGAAGGCCGGCCTTTCGGCGAGCGAGGCGTTCGCGCGCGGCGTGCTCTGCAACACGCTCGTGTGCCTGGCGGTGTGGCTGGCGATGGGAGGGCGCAGCGTCACCGACAAGATCCTCGCGATCCTCTTCCCGATCACCGCGTTCGTCGCGATCGGCTTCGAGCACTCGATCGCCAACTGGTTCTTCCTGCCCTACGGCTTCCTGATCGCCCCGCACGGCGCCGTGCCGCTCGCGGGCATCGCCACGAATCTCGCCGCCGTGACCGCGGGAAACGTCGTCGGCGGCACGCTGCTCGTCGCGGGCGTCTACTGGGTCGCGTACCTGCGCGGCACGCGCGAGGAGCAGGACCGGCCCGACTGACCGGCCCGCCGGCAGGCGGTCGTCCCCGCTGCCGGCAACCCGCCCCGAACGATGCGCGCATGCACGTCTCCGCCGGACCGGCATGCGTCCTCGGCGAGCGCCGCTCGACGCGCCCTCCCGGCGCTCGCCTTCCTGCTCGCGGTCTCCGTGGCGGCCGGACCGGCCCCGGCGCGCGCATCGAACGACGAATCGCCCGTTGCCCCGACGGCGCGCACGCTCGAGGTCTTCGTGCGCGACGGCTGCCCGCATTGCGCCGACGCGAAGGCGTTCCTCGGGAACCTCTCGCCCCCACGCCCGGACCTCTCGATCGTCTATCGTCCCGTCGACCAGGACCCCGCCGCGCGCGAAGCGCTGTTCACCCTGTCGGAACGGGCAGGCGTCTGGCCGCCGGGCGTGCCGACGTTCGTGATCGACGGTCGCGTGATGGCGGGCTTCGACGCAATGGAGGGCGGCCCGGCGCTCCTCGCGCTGATCGACGACGCGCAGCCGCGCGGCGACCAGGTCGAGGCGACCGCGTTCGGCACGCTGTCCGCGTCGCGGCTCGGACTGCCGCTGTTCACGCTCGCGCTGGGACTGCTCGACGGTATCAATCCCTGCGCGACGTGGGTGCTCCTGTTCCTGCTGTCGCTGCTCGTCCGATTCCGGGACCGCAGGCGCATGGCGCTCGTCGCCGGCACGTTCGTGCTCGCCAGCGGGGCGGTCTACTTCGCGTTCATGGCCGCGTGGCTCAACCTGTTCCTGATCGCGGGGATGTCGACCCCGCTGCGCTGGGGCCTCGCGCTGGTCGCGCTGGCGATCGGCGCGTTCAACGTGAAGGACTTCTTCGCCTGGGGCCGAGGCCCGTCGCTGTCGATCCCGGACGGGGCGAAGCCGGGAATCTACGCGCGCATGCGCGCGGTGATGAGCGCCCGGGCGATCGGGGCGTCGCTCGTCGCGGTCGCCGCGCTCGCGGTCGTCGTGAACTTCGTCGAGATCCTGTGCACCGCCGGCCTGCCCGCCGTCTTCACCGCGGTGCTCGCGCAGCACGACCTGACGCCGGCAGCGCGCTACGGCCACCTCGCGCTTTACATCGCCGGCTACATCGCCGACGACGCGCTGATGGTCGCAGTCGCGGTAGTCGCGCTCGGCAGCCGCAAGCTCACCGAGCGGGGCGGCCGCTGGCTCAAGCTCGCGAGCGGCGCCGTGATGATCGCGCTCGGCGCCGTGATGCTGCTCGAGCCGGCCTGGCTGACCTGATCCCGGGCGTTCAATGCCCCCGGGGGTCGCGCAGGCGCCCCCGCGTCGGCAGGCGGATGGGAGGTGCTGACCGCCACCGCCCGACGGGGCGGGCG
>JAKLIE010000138.1 GCA_022709775.1 Pseudomonadota bacterium | reverse complement strand
CGTCGGCTTCACGCGGATACGCGCGGGCAATGCGCTCGCGGTAGTCGCCGAGGAAATCCCGCCGCGCCTCCCCGTCGTCCCCGAGACGCTCGAAGAACGGCAGCAGCCAGGTCCCCGACACGAACGCAACGACGGGATGCTCGCCGTCGTCGCGAGGCGCGAGACGTTGCAGGTAGCTCGTCTCCCAGATGTCCACCGCCGCGCAGTGCGGCGCGAGCCAGCGCAGGTACGCCTCCGGCCCGGCCACCGGCGCGGGGCGCACCAGCGACGCGAGCCGTGCGCGCCAGCGCCCGGTCGTGGCGACCTCCGCGACCGCGACGTGCGACGGCTCATCGAAGTTGCGCGGCATCTGCACGGCAAGCACGCCTCCGTCCGCGACGGCGCGCGCGAGACGCGGGAACAGCGACGCGTGATCGGGAAGCCAGTGCAGCGCCGCGTTGCTGTAGACGACGTCGATCGCGCCGTCCGGCGACCACGCCGCGAGGTCGCACGCCTCGAACCGTACGTTCGCGAGGTCGCTCGCCAGGGCACGCGCCTTCGAGAGCATCGGCTGCGAGTTGTCGACGCCCACGACGGACGCGCCCGGCCAGCGGCGGGCGAGCAGTCGCGTCACGTTGCCGGCGCCGCACCCCAGGTCGACGACGGCGCGCGGGCCGTCCGCGGCCACGCGCGCGAGCAGGTCGATCGCCGGCCGCAACCGGTGGTCCTCGAACTCGAGGTACTGCTGCGGATCCCAGCTCACGGAGAACCCCCGCGGTCCCGCGCACGGTACCAGCGCCGCGCACGCGCGAACACCGCGGGCGTCGCGAGCAACAGCACGACGACCCGCGTCACGTGGAACGCCGTCACCAGCGGAACACCCAGCTGGAGCACCTTGGCGGTGATGCACATCTCGGCAATGCCCCCGGGCGCGTTGCCGAGGACCAGCGTCGCGGGGTTCTGCGCGGAGACCCACGCGAGCCCCGCGCCGAACATCGTCGAGAGCACGATCGACAGCAGTACCGTCGTCGCCACCGCGCCGACGAACCGGTGCGCTCCGCGCAGGAAGTCGGGCTGGAAACGCGAGCCCAGCGCGCAGCCCAGGAGGAGCTGACCGGCGTTCGACACGACCGGCGGCATCGAGGAGAGGTCTGCGCCGAGCGCGGTCAGCGGAATCGCCAGCGCGAGCGAGCCCAGCACGAACGCATTCGGCGCGGCGAACGCCTGGAAGACCAGGCTGCCGGCGAGCGTCGCGCCCATCAGGATCGCGAAGCCTCCGGCGTCGAACGTCGTCGCGCCCGGAACGTAGAGATCGGCGCCGTGGATGCCGAGCGCGGTGATCGCCCCCGGGACGACCGCGACCACGATCAGGATGCGCAGGCTCTGCGCCGCCGCGATGCGATCGACGCGGCCGCCGAATCGCTCGCCGAGCGTGGCCATCTCGGCGGCGCCGCCCGGCACGCTGGCGAAGATGCCGGTCGTCCGATCGAGGCCCGCGAGCCGCGCGAGCGCGATGCCCGAGACGTAGCCCAGGACGATCGCGAACGCCGCGCCCGCGGCGAGCAGGTACCAGAGACCCGCGACTTCGCGCACCACGGCGGACGTGAAGTACAGGCCGAGCGAGGTACCGATGATCCACTGCCCCGCGTAGCGCGAAGGCAGCGGCGCCTCGATGCGCGCGCCCGCGACGCGGAGGAGGGCGATCGAGAACAGCGGACCCAGCATCCACGGGATCGGCGTGTGCAGGACGCTGCACAGCCAGCCCGCCGCGCCGCCGATCGCGAGCGTGGCGACGGCGCCCATGACGCGGCCGGGGGTCACCTGCGCAGGGCGCGCCGCTCGCGGACGACCTTGACCCCCCACGGGACCAGGACCAGCAACACGGTAAGCGCGAGCAGCGTGGCCGAGATCGGGTGGGTGAAGAACACCGTCGGGTCGCCCTGGCTGATCGCCAATGCCCGGCGGAACTGCGACTCGGCGAGCGGTCCGAGGATCAGTCCGATCACGGCCGGCGCGACCGGGAAGCCCCAGCGCCGCATCATGAAGCCGAGCAGCCCGAACACGTACAGC
The DNA here is from genome assembly GCA_022709775.1 of Pseudomonadota bacterium. The sequence goes on along the minus strand of JAKLIE010000138.1, from coordinate 3,926 downwards.
GTCGCGAGGTCGACCACCGACTGGTGCAGGCTGTAGGCGCCCAGCGTCGCGAACACGAGGATGCCCGCGTACAGCAGCGGCTGCGGGATCTTCAGCACCTTCACCCACAGCCCGATCAGCGGGAGGTTGAGGATCAGCAGCAACACGTTGCCGATGTACATGCTGGCGATGAGGCCCCAGACGAGCGTCGCCTGCGTCTGGAACAGGAGCGGCCCCGGCTGCAGGCCGTAGTTCTGGAACGCCGCGAGCAGGATCGCCGCCGTCGCCGACGTCGGGATGCCGAGCGTCAGCAGCGGCACCAGCACGCCGGCCGACGACGCGTTGTTCGCCGCCTCCGGTCCGGCCACGCCTTCGATCGCGCCGTTGCCGAACTCCTCCGGGTGCTTCGAGAGCTTCTTCTCGAGCGCGTAGGATAGGAACGTCGGGATCTCCGCGCCGCCCGCGGGAATCGTGCCGAACGGGAAGCCGATCGCCGTCGCGCGGAGCCACGCCGGCCACGATCGCCGCCAGTCCTCGCGCGACATCATCAGCGAGCCCGACATCTTCTCGATCGTCTCCGGCAGCCGGCTCTGGTAGGCCGCGACGTACAACGCCTCGCCGACGGCGAACAGGCCCACGGCGAGCACGACGACGTCGATGCCGTCCATCAGCTCCGGCACGCCGAACGCGAAGCGCATCTGCCCGGTCTGGTCGTCGATGCCGACGAGCCCGAACAGCAGGCCCAGGAACAGCATCGTCAGCCCGCGCACCATCGACGACCCGAGCACCGCCGCGACCGTCACGAACGCGAAGACCATCAGCGCGAAGTACTCGGTCGGACCGAACTTGAGCGCGACTTCGACCACCAGCGGCGCGAGCACCGTCAGGAGCATGGTCGCGATCGTGCCCGCGACGAACGAGCCGATCGCGGCGGTCGCGAGCGCGGGTCCCGCGCGGCCGCGCTTGGCCATCTTGTTGCCCTCGAGCGCGGTGGCGATCGACGCCGACTCGCCGGGCGTGTTGAGCAGGATCGTCGTCGTCGAGCCGCCGTACATCGCGCCGTAGTAGATGCCGGCGAACATGATGAGCGCGCCGGTCGCGTCGAGCTTCGACGTCAGAGGCAGCAGCATCGCGACGGTGAGCGCGGGGCCCACGCCCGGCAGCACGCCGATCGCCGTGCCGAGCGTGACGCCGAGGAAGCCCCACAGCAGGTTGATCGGCGTCAGCGCGACGCCGAAGCCGGCGACGAGGGCCTGGAGTGTCTCGGTCATCGGCGGGACCCGATCAGATGCCGGCGCCGCCGAGCAGGGGCGAGAGCCAGCCGGCCGGCAGGTTCACGTTCAGGAACTTCACGAAGAACAGGAACACCGCGAGCCCCAGCACGACGCCGATGCCGAGGTCGCGCGCGATGCGCGTGCTGGAGAAGCCCCGCGCGACGCAGGCGTAGAGCGCCGCCGCCGCGAGCACGAAGCCCGCCGTGTGGATCAGCGCCATCTGCAGGAACAGGCCGGCGCTGACCCAGGCGAACGCCGACGGCAGGAACGCGTGCTCGCCGCGCTCGGCCGCGTCTTCCGGCACCGCGTCGCGCCAGCCGCCGGTGAACACCTCGGCCAGCAGCCACAGGCCGAGCAGGACCAGCCCGCCGGCGACGAACTTCGGCATGAAGTTCGGCCCGACCCGCGCGTAGCCGCCGGCGTCCGGGAGCGAGTACGCGATCGCGCTCGCGGCGAGTCCCAGCGCCAGCACGCCGAGCGACAGCACGACCTCGACGCGGGAGTGCGCCGCCGCGGCCATCGCTACTTCCTGAGACCGAGCGAGGTCAGGATGCCGGCGATCCGCTTCGTGTCCTCCTCGACGAACGTCTTGTACGCGTCGCCGGACAGGAACACCGGGTCCCAGCCGTACTTCGCGAGCGATTCCTTCCACGCGGCCGACTCGGTCGCCGTCTTCACCGCGGCGATCAGCGCGTCGCGCTGCGCGGTCGTGATGCCCGGCGCGGCGAACACGCCGCGCCAGTTGCCCAGCACGACGTCGATGCCCTGCTCCTTGAGGGACGGGATCCCCTCCTCCTTCGCGGGAGCCGACACCGCGAGCGCGCGCATGCGCCCGCCCTTGATGTGCTCGGCGAACTCGCCCAGCCCCGCGATGCCGGCGGTCACGTGCCCGCCGACGATGTTCGCGACCTGGTCGCCGCCGCCCTTCGCCGCGACGTAGTTGACCTTGGACGGATCGACGCCCACGGCCTTCGCGATCAGGCCCGCGAGGATGTGGTCGGAGCCGCCGGCCGAGCCGCCGTGCCAGCTCACCTTGCCGGGGTCGGCCTTGAACGCGGCCACGAGGTCGCTCATCGTCTTGTGCGGCGAGGCGGCAGGCACGACGACGACGAGGTATTCGCTGGTCAGCCGCGCGATCGGCGTCACCATCGTCAGGTTCACGGGCGATTTCTGAAGCTCGATGCCGCCGACCATCACCATGCCGCCCATCAAGAGCGCGTTCGGGTCGCCCTTCGCGCTGTTGACGAACTGCGCGAGCCCGATCGTGCCGGCCGCGCCGCCCTTGTTGTCGAACTGCACGGACTGCACGACCTTCGCCGACTGCATCGCGGCCGCGAGCGCGCGGCCGGTCTGGTCCCAGCCGCCGCCCGGGTTGGCCGGGATCATCATCTTGACGTTGTCGAGCGCCGCGGCGCCGCCGGAGGCCAGCAGGGCGCCGGCGAGGATCGTGAACGCGATGCCGCGCCGGGCGCCGCGGACGAGCGTGCAGGTGAGAGTCATGGGGTTCTCCAGGGCGTTCTTGGGGGGGAAGGAGCGGGTAGGCGCCGGCAGTCGCGCGCACCGGGGGCGCTCATGGTCCACGGATTCGGGGGGAAATTCAATCGGGGTCCGGAAACCGTGGCGCGAGTCCGCGATGGTTCGGGGGAAGCCGGGGTCTGCACGGATCTCCCGATCCGCTCACCCTGCTGCTCCTGTTCCCGGGCGAGGGCGAGGACGCCGACCGTGCGCGCGGCAGGAGCGGACCGCCGCCTGCGGGCGGCCAGATTGCGTCGGGTTCCCGGACCCTCGCCGTTCCCGCGCTGACGGGCCGGCCCGGACGCTGGCGAGGTTGGGCACCCGCAACGCCGACGAGCGGGGTGGGTGCGGCCAGGGGTGGTGTTCCCGTCAGGCGGGCTTCCTCGCGCGCTCCCGCAGGACCGCTCCCGCGTCCCGCGCGATCCCCTGTCCGGCGCGCATGCATCGGAGCGGTCGACCACGCCCACCCGCCTCACTTCCCGATGCAGAACCGCGAAAAGATCACCCCCAGCAGGTCGTCCGCGGTGAACTCGCCGGTGATCGACGCGAGCGCGACCTGCGCCTCGCGCAACGCCTCCGCGTAGAGCTCGAGCGGCGGCCGGCTTTCGGCCAGATGCGAGGACGCCTCGCGCAGCCGGGCGGCCGCGTCCTCGAGCGCGACCACGTGCCGCGCGCGCGCGATGAACGCGTCCTCGTGCGCACCCTCGACGCCCGCGATCGCGAGCACCTCGCGCTCGAGCAGGTCGACGCCCTCCCCCGACAGCGCCGACAGCCACACGTGCGCACTTGCGACGTCGCCGGTTCGGCTCTCGACCCCCGGCGCACGCGCGGCAAGATCGCACTTGTTGTGGACGACGATGCGCGGAAGCGCCGGCGGGAGCCGCGCGAGGATCGCGCGATCCTCGTCGTGCAGGCCGTCGCCCGATTCGCGCGCGTCGACGAGCACCAGTGCGAGGTCGGCACGCTCGACCGCGCTCCAGGTGCGCGCGATGCCGAGCTGCTCGATGGCATCGCCGGTCTCGCGCAGCCCCGCCGTGTCGACGACCGTGAGCGGGATGCCGCCGACCTCGATCGCGCGCTCGACCGTGTCGCGCGTCGTGCCGGGAATCGCCGTGACGATCGCGACGTCCTCGCGCGCGAGCCGGTTCATCAGGCTCG